>JBBSPS010000197.1:0-7441 GCA_038258655.1 Bacteroidia bacterium | reverse complement strand
CCTATACTCTATGGAGGAAGTTGCAATGCACAAAACGCACGGGAACTATTCGCTTGCCTGGATGTAGATGGTGGATTGGTTGGTGGAGCCTCCCTTAATGCCGCTGATTTTATTACGATCGCTAATTCATTTTAACAGATTATCTTCGTTATCGATTGGATTTATTTATAGGCACCGATCAACAAATGAAAATCAACTAATGCCAAACTACATCGAACTTTCCTTTACTGTTGATCCAAAAGAGCAAGGCAGTGATGTATTGATAGCGCAATTATCCGAATTAGGTTTCGAAAGTTTTGTTGAAACGGATAAAGGATTTTGTGCTTATATACAGGAACAGCAGTACAATAAAACCCAATTAAATATTGCACTCTCATTCTATACTGATTTTTTTAACTTTAAGTATGAAGAAAAAATTATTCAGCAACAAAACTGGAACAAAGAATGGGAAAGTAATTTTCAACCAATAGATGTTGATGGCAAATGCTATATACGCGCCCCTTTTCATAAAAAGAAAAAAAAGTATGTGTATGATGTAATTATTGAACCCAAAATGTCGTTTGGTACAGGACATCATACTACTACCCAATTGATGATTCAACAATTAATGAAGCTGGATGTTAAAAATAAATCACTTCTGGACATGGGGTGTGGTACCGGAGTATTAGCGATAGTAGCTTCTATGATGGAAGCGGATCCAGTTACAGCAATTGATATTGATGAATGGAGTTATGTGAATACTATTGAAAATTTACAGAAAAATAATATCAACAATGTATTTGTTCATAAAGGGAATACACAAATTTTGGAAGGCAAAATATTTCATACTATTTTAGCTAATATCAATAAGAATATATTGCTGGAAGATATGTCCGTGTACGTAAGCTCGCTTGAAAAAGAAGGAAATTTGCTGCTGAGCGGTTTTTTTGAAACAGATATAAAAGAACTTACAAGCAAAGCACTTGAACTTGGATTGAAGTTTAAAGATAAAGCCATTAGCAATCAATGGACAATGTTATGGTTTACTAAAAAACAATAGAACTATTAAATTATGAAAAAGATAAACTATTTTATTTTGTGTTGTGCTATGTTTACGTTTACACAAAAAGCGGCCGCGCAGCTTAATCCCATCAAACAATTTACTGAAGATCCCGTTAAGTTTTTAGATGATGTAAAAAACATGTTCCAGGCTACTAATATGGATAAAAAGGAGCTAAGCGTATATATGGAAAAATTTACATTGGCTTGGAACTCGCCTAAATCAAATGACAACTTAAAGAAAGCTGTTTATACAACCTGTAACCTGATGGTGAAAAAAAAGCTGCGTATTTTACCTGAATACCAAAGCTATCTTTCATCTGTAATGGATTTCATAAACTCCAATCAAAGTGAAGATAATTTTCTTTTATGGGAAGAGTCAATTAATAAAATATTAAATGGCAAAAGCCTGAAAAACTTTTCTGATTATTTAGATATGAGCGCAAATTTATTCGCCACTAATTCATTTTATAATTCGGCAGTAATTAGATATAGCGCCAATAGCAACAAATATATTTTTGAGTATGACAGTGTTCCAAAAGTAATTTTTCCAAGTTTAAATTTACGTATCGCAAATAATCAAAATGATACAGGGATCATTTATAATACAAAAGGTGTGTATTACCCATACAAGGGGATATTTATTGGTGAAGGCGGAAAAGTAAACTGGAAACGTGCAGGTATAGATGATAACACCGTTTGGGTTGAACTTAAAAAATATCAAATAACACTTAAAACAAGCGGGTATATAGCTGATTCAGTTACATTCTATAATAAAACATATTTCCAAAAACCTCTTATCGGCCAGCTAAATGAAAAAATAGTTTCTGAAAAGGGAAGCAATATTTCCTATCCGCGTTTTGATTCCTACAACAAACGAATGGAAATACCAAACATCTCTAAAGATGTAGATTATAATGGAGGATTCAGCATGCATGGGGCTAAATTCATTGGTTCAGGTAGTAAGGAACAAGATGCATTGTTGACCTTTAAACGCGAAGGAAAAAAGTTTTTGGTAGTAGGAGCGAAACTCATTGGGATTACAAAAGACAAATTGACAGCGGAAACTGCAAATATCAAATTTTATTTAGATAAGGATTCGATAATACATCCAAGTGTGAATATGAAATTTATGATAAGTACACGTACGTTATCACTTATCCGTACGAATGATGGCATTTCCAGGTCACCTTTTCTTAACTCGTTTCACAAAGTAGATATGTATTTTGAAGAATTAGTATGGAAGATCGATGACCCTAAAATCGACCTAAAAATGCTTGTTGGCAACAGCCAGGAAGACGCTATGTTTGAATCATCCAATTATTTTCGTACCGATCGTTATGACCGTATCCAGGGGATGGATCAAATGAATCCATTAATACAAATGCGGGATTATCTGAAAAAAAATGGCGATACACGTGATGGCACATGTGAGGCATATTCTAAATATTTAAAATTTTCACCCAGGGATGTACAACCTGGTTTAGTTAAATTATCCGCAATGGGCTTCATCACTTATGATATAGAAGGTGATAAGATACATGCTAACGATAAATTATTTGAATACATAGCTGATCGTGCCGGGCATATTGATTATGACGTAATACAGTTCCCATCAATGGTGCGCGATTCCAACAATGCGAGTATCAATCTATTAAATTTCGACATGAGTATTTACGGTGTGAAACAAATTTTTATGAGCGACTCTCAAAATGTGGTCATTGTTCCTACAGCGCAAAAAATCATTTTAAAGAAAAATCGTGATTTCACTTTTGCAGGAATAGTACATGCAGGACGATTTGATTTTTTTGGAAAAGAATTTTCATTCGATTATAATAAATTTATCATTAACCTGAAAAATGTAGATTCTCTACGTTTAATGGTGAAATCACGTGAGCCTGACGCGTATGGGGAATACCCCTTGGTAAAGGTAAAAACAGTACTTGAAAATATCAATGGGGACCTCGAAATTGATAATCCCGCTAATAAATCCGGTCGAAAGCCTTTTCCGAAGTATCCGGTGTTCAATAGTTTTAAAGATTCCTATGCTTATTACAATAAAAAAGCGATTCAAAACGGAAAATATCCGAAAGACAAATTTTATTTTCACTTAGAGCCATTCTCTATTGATAGCTTGGATAATTTTTCTAATGAAGGATTGAACTTCAAAGGAGATATGATATCAGCCGGGATTTTCCCTACGTTCAAAGAAGCCTTAACATTGCAACCCGATTATTCATTGGGATTTGTTACACAAGCCCCACCCGCAGGTTACCCAATGTATGGAGGGAAAGGAACGTACAACAGCGCCATTAAATTAAGTAACCAGGGCTTGCGTGGTGATGGCAGTATTAATTACGTTACATCTGTTTCTAAATCAAAAGATTTTATATTTTTTCCTGATTCCGTCAACGCGTTGGCACAAGCCTTCGACGTGAAGGAACAGAAAATGAAACCGGAATTTCCACAAGCGCATGGGGAAGATGTGAAGCTCCATTGGATGCCTTTAAAAGATGTGATGTATGCGTGGAACAGCAAGGATAAAAAATTCCTGACCTATAATGGCCAGGCGGAATTTACCGGAAGATTATCACTAACACCAAAACAATTATTCGGGAGTGGTTCTGCTGAATTTTCAACCGCGAAACTGGATGCTAAATTGATTAAATTTAATTTTAATTCATTTGATTCTGACACATCAAATTTTAGTTTAAAAGCGTTGGGGAATGCCGGACTTGCCTTTGCAACAGATAATGTAAATGCACACATTGATTTTGAAAAACGCCTTGGTGAGTTTAAATCAAATGGAAAAGGTACAGTGGTAAAATTCCCTGTAAATCAATACATCTGTTTTATGGATAAATTTACCTGGTTCATGGATCAAAGCACGATTGAACTTGGGTCAGATAATGCTAAAACAAAAGAAAGTACCGGGGACCTGAATTTGAGTGGGCCTGAATTTATTTCAATAAACCCTAAACAGGATTCACTACGATTTTTTGCGCCCAGAGCTAAATATGATTTGAAAAATTATTTGATCACGGCTAGAGAAGTACAATATATAAATGTAGCGGATGCGCGTATTTTCCCCGATAAAGGTGACGTGTTAATTAAGAAGGATGCCGTAATGGAAACCTTTACCAATGCAAAAATTGTAGCGAATGCAATAACTAAATACCACAATTTATATAACTGTACTGTAAGTATATTTGCACGGAAAAACTATGCAGGTTCGGGTTCCTATGATTATATAGATGAACTAAAAAACAAACAAACATTTTATTTCAGTAATATAAGCGTGGATACAACATATCAAACATATGCAGAAACCGATATTCCTGATGAATCTAAATTTCACTTGAGCCCTAACTTTGAATATAAAGGAAAAGTAAAATTAAAAGCGACCAACCAGTTTTTAGTATTTGCCGGAACTGCCCGAATTTCACATGATTGCGCTGCTATACCAAAGACCTGGTTAAAATTTGAGTCTGAAATAAATCCAAACACTATATATATCCCTGTTCCGAAAGAGCCTGTTGATGCCGGAGGGAAACCAATCGCCGCATCGCTTATGGTAACTACTGATTCAACGCATTTTTATTCCGCGTTCCTATCTCCAAAGCAATCAAGTAACGACCCTTATGTATTGCCAGCTGATGGCTTTTTGTTCTTTGATAAAGCATCCCGCGAATATAGAATATCAAATAAAGAAAAATTAGTGGAGCGTTCGTTACCCGGTAATTATTTAAGCTTAAAAACATCAGAATGCAAAATATATGGTGAAGGAAAAATAAATTTAGGCGGGGAATTCGGACAAGTGAAAATAGAATCATTTGGAAGTGCGGTACATATGTTGATCCCTGATTCCACTAATTTTGATATGCTTATGTCATTCAATTTCTTTTTCGACGATGGTGCTATCGATAAAATGGCAGATGCAATTGCCGGATCCGCTGATTTAAAACCCACCGATTTTTCACGCCCCGTATTTGAAAAAGGAATGCGCGAAATGTTAGGCAAGGAACAAGCGGATAAGTTAATTTCACAATTAAATTTATATGGTTCCTTCAAAAAATTTCCGGATGAATTAAAGAAAACATTATTTCTTTCGGATGTGAAAATGAAATGGAACAAGGATACTCGTTCCTACACGTCATCAGGTAAATTAGGCATCGGCAATATCAATAAAACTCAAATAAATAAATCTATAGACGGACGAATTGAGATCATAAAAAAACGCGGAGGGGATATTTTAAATATTTATCTCGAACTTGACCCTAACAATTGGTATTATTTCAACTATACACGTGGAATGATGTTAGCAGTGTCATCCAACGAGGCATTTAATAATTTATTAAAAGATCTGAAACCGGATAAACGTGAACACAAAGGGGAGAAAGGCGAAGGTAATTTTACTTTTAATATTTGTCCGCCAAGTAAAAAAACGCAGTTCTTACGCAAAACCCAAAGCGCTGAAGAGTGATAACAGTAGGAAACATTATTTTATTATTGAGCGCTTACTTATTAGGCTCCATTCCCACTGCTGTATGGATTGGTAAATTTTTTTATAGTATAGATGTACGTGAATATGGCAGTGGAAATGCAGGTGCTACCAATGCTTTTAGGGTGTTGGGGAAAAAAGCCGGGACTCCTGTTTTACTGATTGATGTGCTGAAAGGTTTTGTAGCAGTTAATTTAGCTTACTTTAGTCATTATACGAAAGGTTCCAATCAACTTATTAACTTAGAATTAGTATTAGGAATTGCTTCATTGGTAGGTCACATCTTCCCGATTTTCGCATCATTTAGAGGTGGTAAGGGAATAGCTACTCTGTTGGGAATTATTTTGGCAGTACATCCTTATGCGGCATTTATTTCCATGGGGATATTTTTAACTGTATTACTTATTACAAAATATGTTTCACTTAGTTCCATGATAGCAGCCATTGCATTTCCCATGATCGTGATTCTGATTTTTCAAACAAAAACACCTTCATTAATTATCTTCTCAATACTCATCGCTATCATGGTTTTAATAACACATCAAAAGAACATTGAACGTTTGATCCGCAGAGAAGAATCAAAAGCGAACCTCGTCAAAAAAAAGGAGAAAGTGGAACAGGTAGAAATAAAAACAGAATAATTTTCTACTTCTTTAAAATACTATCCAGATTTAATTTTCTAAGCTTAGGTGCAATTTTAGCTGTGCCTGCCACAATTAAAATTGTCATAATGCCGCCAAAAACAACCGATGGCTTTAGGCCAAAGGCGCGTGCTGAAACACCTGATTCAAACGCGCCGATTTCATTAGAAGAACCAATGAATATTCCATTAACTGCGGACACGCGCCCACGCATCTCGTCCGGAGTAGAAAGTTGTAAAATGGTATGACGTATTACAACACTAACATTGTCAAATGCTCCGGTAAGTAATAAAAAAAACAAGGATAAATAAAAGTTAGTAGAAATCCCAAATAAGATGGTGGATATTCCGAATGCGCCAACCGCCAGGAATAAATTACGCCCCGCATTTTTTGTTGGAGGCTTATATGCTATTACCAATGCCATCAACACAGCACCAAAAGCAGGCGCTGCACGCAAAAAGCCAAGTTCAACAGATCCTACTTGCAATATTTTATCGGCATAGGCAGGTAACATAGCCACCGCACCTCCAAATAAAACAGCGAACAGGTCAAGCGAAAGCGCTCCTAAAATAATCTGGTTACTAAATACAAATTTGATACCTGCCGATAAACTTTCTGCTAATGATTCTTTCTTTTCCTTTGCAGGTAGTGGATGCGAGGCTATAAATAAAATTGACGCGATAGAAATGACGATCATTATTACATCCACCTCATAAGCCACTGAAAAACTTACGGCGCAAATAAATCCTGCTATAGCCGGACCCACCACAGATGCAATATGCCATATCGTACTGTTCCAGGTGGAAGAGTTAGCGTACAATTTCCTTGGCACAATTTGCGCCATGAATGAGGGAAACGCTGCGGCCAAAAAACCGCGGATTAGGCCAATGCCGCCAATCACAATAAAAATAGGCAGTATGCCATGGTTTTTTATTATAGTGGAACTGTCTAATGAAAAATAGAGTAGGGTGGAGGTACAAACGATCAGAAGCAATGTAAATAAAATAATAATGTATTTGCGGTCGAATGTATCCGCTACATGCCCCGCAAATAGTGAAACAATAATAAAAGGAATGGCTTCAGTCAAACCGATCATCCCTAAAGCCAATACATCCTTTGTATAGATGTAAATTTGCCACCCTACGATTACACTTTGCATTTGAATGCCAAGTGTTAAAAAAAAACGCGTATTCAAAAAGAATAAAAATTCCTTAATACGTAACGCGGCAAACGGATCGTGTTTTGTAGTTAATTCTGCCAT
>JBBSPS010000196.1:0-7465 GCA_038258655.1 Bacteroidia bacterium | reverse complement strand
AATGAAAGCGGACTAAATTCAGATGGTAATTTACAAGCCCTTCAATAGGAGAACGCACTAATTTTCCAACTTTCATGTTATAGGATGCGGCAACTTCTTTTAAAATATCCTGGAAAATAAACCCCACAGAACCTACACAATTAAAACTTAATTCGTTGTAACCATGGTATTGGCTCACTAGGTTTTTAAAAAAATCAATAAATGATTCTTTTACAATTTTTTGTATGTATGTATGTGTTTTATTTTCTTCGGCAAATATCGCGAAGCTTGCTAAAAAACGATTAGGCAATGGTTTATTATACATCGCGTCAAAAATATCAGCAGCGGAGAGATTGTATTTTAGCTCAAATTTTTTGTGTAATTCCAGAGGCATATAGCTGCGCATAAAATCGCGCAGTATTTTTTTTCCGATGTAACAGCCACTTCCCTCGTCACCAAGCAGGTAACCTAATGACTCAATAATTTTTTCAACTCCCGTTCCATCATAGATACAGGTACTAGAGCCTGTCCCAAGTATTGCGGCAAATCCGCGCTTGTTGCCAAGCAAAGCTCTCGCGGCAGCTAAAAGATCATGCTCCACCAAAATTTTTGCTTTCGGAAAAGTCATTGACAATGCTTGCTGAACAACAATAACATTTTCAGGACTGGAACAACCGGCGCCGTAAAAAAAAATTTTTGAAACCTGGTTCGCATCAAATTGAGAAACTAGGTTTTCTGTAAGCGACTGATAAATCCCTTTACTATCAATAAAAAAAGGATTGTATCCTATGGTATGGTAGCTAGATTGAATATTTTGTTTGTCAACTAATACCCAATGGGTTTTAGTTGAGCCACTATCTGCGATCAATAACATAAAAAATATTTATTTATCAATATTTACGAATTTTTATGGCTTTGGGGACAAGCAAAAATCGTGTTTAAATTTTTTGGACTCATTCACCCCAACCGTAGTTTCTTTTACTGAACTTTCATTATTTAAAAACCCTCTCGGGCTTTGCGCAGTAATCAATGTTGGATCATTAACTATTGAAATAATATAAGATGTATTTGGATTTACATAGCGCTCTGTCAACCCATTTTCAGCAAATTTATAATCCCCTGCCGCGCCTGTTTTTGTTTTTACTGTCGATCCATCAGAGCCAACTAATTTAATGGATACTCCTTCTATAAGTGTTTTAGAATTACAATCCGTTACAATCCCTTCAATCGAAAGTAATAATGGAGCATATACAAAAGACCAAATATCAAGCCCTCCCTTTGTTCCTTCACGGTTAGATGATAAAAAACCTTTTTCCTTGTTTCCTTCAAAAGTAATTCCGAAATCATCTGCGGCACTATTAATCGGATATTTCATGTTAGTAACATTTCCCCATTGGTCTTCTCCTTTTTTCTCTGCTTTACAAATATCTAAACCTCCCATACCTAAATGACCAGTTGATGAAAAATACAATGTGCCATCATCATTAATGCATGGATAATCATCATTACCTACAGTATTAATATCTGCTCCTAAGTTAACTGGGGCGCTCCATTTCTTGGTTGCCTTTTCGTACTTCGACATCCATATATCATTGTCGCCTTGTCCACCCGGCAAATTTGATGAAAAGAATAATGTTGTCCCATCAGCTGAAATACTTGGAGAAGAGTATTTAGAAGTTTCTTCGCAAAAATTTATTTTTACAGGTTCTCCCCAAAGAATACCTACTTTAGTTGAAACCCATAATTGACTATTTTCCGCATCAACGCTACGAGAAAAAAATAGCATATCCACTTTTTTAGTAACCGCACTACCTTCTTCTATCTCTTTTGAATTAGTGGGTTCAGGGAGTGCAACTGCTTTTCCCCACTTTCCTGCTTTGTCCATTTGTGTTTCAAAAATGTCGCTATAATTTTTTCCTGTTACAGGATTTATGCTTTTACCCATTACCCCTATACGCGAAGAAGTAAAATAAATTTTAGTGTATTTTTTATCGGCATAGGCAGGAGAAAAATCAGGATCTGCGGTATTGATCGATGTCATATTTTCTATTTTAAAATCAAGAGGTTTTTTGATCCATTTTTGCGCTAATTCACAAGATTTAATACCATCGTCAGCTAGAGGAGAGTCAGAAACTTTTTTTTTATAATTATTGTATTCAATGATCGCTTCATCATATTTCCCTTGCAATTTTTTTGACTCTGCTAAATATATTATAGCCATTTCATCCGAATAATTCCCTTCGATCACTTTTGTATACCATTCCTCTGCTTGTTTATAATCCCCCATATGTCGGTAACATTCAGCTGTTTTTAAACTAATAATCAGTTTTTGATCTTCAGCCTTAGCACTTGCATAAGCCTTTTTATAATCTTCTAAAGCTTCAAAAAAATGTCCTTCTTGAAACCGTTTTTCTGCTGATTTTAAATCTTTTTGACAGTAGGAAAATTTTACAGAGAACATCAGAATTAAAAAAAAGAATTTATGTTTCATGATGGGCAGGTTTTGTAAATATAAATGTATAGTTTTTTTCGTTGTGGTGAGTGAATGGTATACAAAAATGGCAAGCGTATTTAAACCTAAAGCACAGTTATCCATACCAGCAAATAAGAAAATTCATTAATCAGATATACCAAAGTGAAGGTATTACAAACGAAACAATGCCCGACGCAATTGATAGGTTCGAAATTCTAAGCATGGCAGCAAAATTCGATAAGTTTAAATAAGAAGCCAACAGGATTAATTTCTTATTGGTTTTTTTATTTTTGTTTAAAAGGAATAAATAAAACACCACCTTTTGCAGTTGATGTTATTAAAGATGTTTGATAAATTACGTAGTTCCAATGCCTACTCTATAAAAAATTCCGAAAAGTCAATAGCAAAAAGGATTATGTTAATAATTTTTTTAAAGGCGTTGATAACATACTAAAGCAAATAAGACATTCTGCTTTATCTTTGTAAAAGTAAAATGCCCGACCACTAATCGAGCATTTGTTAATGTTGAGGTTTTCCAAGACGGAGGTCGAAACTCAGAGAAATTCTAGAAATCTGCCTTTGCATTTTAGTGTATCAAGCCATCAAGTTCATCACTTGGTGGCTTTTTATATACCAAAGATAGTTTCAGAAAATGTAACTTTTCCATTTTAGCAAGTTTTTTTGTCACTTTTTTATTCACATATATGAAAAACACCAACCTTTTACAGTTGTGTTTTATTAACCTTAGATAAATTTCATTTCATCTCCACGATCCTTCTCATTGTTGTATTTCCATCAACAATTATTTTTACAAAATAAACTCCTGCACCATAACCTTTTTCTTTTGCACTAAATATGCATTTATATTCCCCTGCTCCTTGATTAGCATTTATAAGTGTTTCTACCTTTTGTCCAACGGTATTATACACCTCAACACTTACTCCTGATTTTTGGGTTAATGTATATGCAATTGTTGTATTGTTTGAATATGGGTTTGGATAAATTGTAATTACTGCAATATTATTTGTTTCTTTTATTTCATTAACTAACGGATTAATTAAAATAGAATCTATTTTTGTATTGAAAAAAACAGGTACCCCAATAGAATCATTCGCTTTATAATTCGAAAAAGAAAAAAACATTTTAGTATTTACAGGAATTGAGTTTTTTAATTGAAATTTTAAGTCCGCTATTTTTCCATAGCCATTTGCATTAATATGATCAATACGAGTTTCGGCTCCATAGGCTGTAGTTGCTAATGCGTCTATCTTTGCAATTTTAATTGCATTTGTGCCTGGCGCCCCAAGCCAGCTTACGGGATAAATCAAACTCTCTGACCCTGATTGAACAAGTGAGGCGTTATAATTTATATTAAATGCAATACCATATAAATTATTTACAGGTTTAGCTACTGTTCCTAACCATATTTCAACATCTACAAAATTGCTTGAGTTGTATGGATTGCTACTTGTAAGAAAATATAGATCAGAAGTTGTTTGACGTTGTTGAATATTTGTCGACTCGACTATAGTATGAGTTAAATTAAAATTTAAATTAATTGCAAGTGTATCCTTTTTATTTATCACACCATCACCATTACAATCAATATGTTTAATGTCAGCTCCATTGGTTTGTATTGCTCCCCAATTAGTTGCTATATATGCTTGCCAATTGTTACTCATACTTGCTCGTGGTGATCCTGTTTGTGAATAATGCAAACCCACTTGCAACAAATCATTATTATTTACAATAGAATCATGATTAGCATCTCCTGGCCAAACATTTGAACAGGGTGTTAATTTTAATATTGCCTGCGATGAACTATCGCTTCCACAGGCATTCGATACTTTAACATAATATATTCCTTGTTTTTTAGCGTAATAGATTGAATCTATTGCACCAAAAACAACTGTATCATTCCTAAACCAAATATAAGAAAATGTTGGATCCGAATTTGCTTTAAGTTTGATAGAATCTCCACTGCAAATACTCGTGGAACCTTTTGGAAAGACAGTGGCTAAAGGCCTAGCATTAAAAACTTTAATTGTCACAGAATCTTGTGTACAATCCCATATTTTATTTTTCAAATAATAAGTTGTTGAAACTAGTGGTTTAATCTTTATTAGCGTATCGTTTGAAAAAACTACTTTTCTTTTCCCAAATACTGATATATCATCAAAATAATAGGTGTTGTAAGCAGTCGCCCGAATAATAATTGTAATGTATTGCCCGCTTAAATTTTCTTGTTGGGCAATCGTTGGTAAAAAATTGTGAAATAATTTTCCATTTTTTGAAAATAAAATTTCCGGACCTTCGTTTATTTGGTAATATACACAAACAGAATCGCCAGGGTATATAGTAGAATAAGGATAAGATATAGTAGCATTAACTGAAATGTTTTCATAATCACCAATATCGATTTTTTCAGTTTTAAGCCAAGAATTTGCCGTACTTTGTATTACCATTTTATTCGATTGTACTTCAAGGCAAAACCCGATGGGCCCACGGCTGCTATATATCTCTTCCATTTGGGCGGATTTCCGGGCCCAATTATTGTTCCGTTGGGATACGTAAATTTTTCCGACCAAATTGTGTCGAGCCTATAGATACTCCAGTTATATCCGCTTAACTCTTTTTTACCTTGAATTTCAATAGAGTCTCCTAAACACAGACCTAAACAAAACGGAGCTTTGATATAAGATGTGTCAATAAATTTACCACACGGAGTAATAATAATTGTTGAATATGCTGTATCCTTACAAGTTAGGTTGTTCACAATCAGCTTAACAGGATATATACCCGCTGATTTATATCCGTGTATAGGGTTGGGGATGGTATCAGAGTAAAAATCTCCAAATAACCAATTATACTTTTCGGCACCAACACTATTATCTGTAAAAGTTACCAAGTTGCCCACATTCAACTTTACAGTATCTGGAGTAAAAGTAAACCCCGCTTTAGCTTTCCCTATGGTTCTTATTATTGAATCTGCACCAAACATATTTTTTGCTAACAATTTTATTTTGTAATAACCCGCAACAGAATATGTATGACTGATTTTTCCAAGGGTTTGATTATTTATTATGGTATTATCCCCAAAATCCCAAGTATAGCGAACTCCATTTTCTGTCATATTTTCAATGACATACGTTTTTGAAGTATCCGAACACTGTTTAGGTAAAATAATTTTAAATTTTGCAACAGGAGCATGATTTGCCAAAGACCCATCAGGATAGATTCTCGAACAATATTGTTTAAGAGATCCATACATGTTCCAAGCCACAAATCCTCCCTTTTTTTCATCACTACAAGCAGAAATTGTTATTGGCAATTGATTTTCCATAACATTCGGGCTAATAAGATCAACCGGATTTCCATAGTCTGATACAAGCCTGTTACCAGAAGTATCTATTAATTGAAAATAAGTATTTAAAGCAGTATCCAATCTTCCTTGCCTCCATGCAACCATATATTTTCCATTATTTAAAAGAGCTAATGCGATCCCCGGTTTTGCCTTTACCGTATCAATAGTAACTTTTATTATATTATTCCAGATTGGATTTCCGATCTTGTTGAATCGTTGAATATAGATTTTAGCATTGCCTCCTACCCCTTGTCCTGCATCAACGGATGTATTGCTTAAACAAACTATAAATCCTCCATATAAATCTTCGATTGCTTTATAATTTAGATTTACCCCATGAGGAAAGAACAATTTTTTTCCGTTAACTGCCCATGACTCATTACCAATACTATCTACCTGTTGTACCCAAATATCGTCGTAATATGTGGTATTATCATACATCGACCACATAATATAAGCTCCTCCGGTATTATTATTAACTATTGTTAGACACTGTCTGTTATAAGCAAAATTATTTGTGATCGCCTTATTAAAAACAGTATTTCCATTCTTATCAATTCTTGCACATAATATTTGAGTAGGATTATAATCTCCTCTCTGCCAAGTAATAAGGGCTCCACCTTTTCCATCAGAAGTTAAAACACTTGTGTGGTCCATTCCTATAGAACTACTCCAATTAAACCATTCATTAATACCCGGTGAAGAAATTTGAATACCTGGTAATGGCCACAGCAACGTTCCTGTGCTATCAAATTTTTGTATAAAAACATTGTTTGGTTGGGTTTGATTATCTTTCGTCCAAGCAAAAATATAAGCTCCATCTGAACTTTTGATTAAATCACATGACATTGTAAAACTACCTGGAGCTATTTTTATTCCATCTGCTCCCCACAATTTGTTACCATTTCTATCCAATCGCTGCAAAACAATAGAACCCTTTGTACCATCAGAATTATATACAGAACTCGTAATTATTACACCCCCAGTTCCATCATTTAATAATTTTTTGGGCTCTCTTGCTTCGTTTATATAAAAAGGTTTTGACCATACTAAAATTCCTAATGAATCTCTTTTTTCGATTACTTTAGTACCCGTAGAAAAAAACAAATTTCCTTGGGTATTAAAAAAACCTCCCTCTCCATCCGGTACAATAATATCCGCTGAAGATATTTGTGTGTGTATATACGAAGATCCCGACCATTGTCCTAACAAAGAAAAATTAAGTAATAAAAAAGGAATAATAAATAAAAGAGTTTTATTTAGATGAAATTTCATTATGTTAAGGGATATAAAGTATAATTTTTCATCGAATAGCTTAATAAAATCAAATGTACGCCCATTAAAGGGATAAAGCTATTAATTAGTGTGAGATTATGGCTAAAAATTCAGAAACTACATGAAAGTTATAGTAAGTTGGAAGAGTTAAAGGGCGCATTTTGGGATGTATTTTGAAAATAACCACTTAAATACAAAACCCTTGTAACACTATAGTTACAAAGGCTCTATTTGCTCCTTCTGCTGGACTTGAACCAGCGACCCTCTGATTAATCCCGCACGTGCGGGACTCTGACCAACTTCGCTAATTTTCCATCAGGAATAAATAATGGATCCACTAATTTTTCAATTAATCTTTTTGTTTTTTGCTTTTT
>JBBSPS010000195.1:0-7591 GCA_038258655.1 Bacteroidia bacterium | reverse complement strand
TACTGCGCCCCAGAAATGCGCATCATGCCCAACGTTGTCATCACCACGTTTCCCAAGATAATATTCTATGCCCAAAAATATCAGCCCAAAAAGATAGGCGGGTATTGGTACAGGTAAAAACAGGAAACCTAATTGTGCTGTTGGTGCAAGTACAATGAATGCAAAAACAACGGCTGATACAGCGCCTGATGCACCAAGAGCATTATAGTACATATTATTTTTATTTTTTTCGTAAGAATACAAGGAGGACATTGCAAGACCGCCAACGTATAATAAAATGAAAAATAAAACGCCTTTGCTTTCAAACAATGCGGTGTAACCTTGTTCCACGCCTCTACCAAACAAATACAAGGAATACATATTAAAACCGAGGTGCAACCAGTTAGCGTGAATTAATCCGTTAGAAAAAAAACGATACCATTCCTTTCGGTGATTGATCATATACGCATTGAACATCATTTTATTTTGCAATGAAGGATTATTCATTGAAGTGATGGATATAAAAACGGTAATGGCAATAATTATATATGTAATCATGAATACAAAGGTAACGTATTTAGATATTTTTTACAGCAGAGAACGTAAAGATAAAAATGCAGAGAACTATTTATTTTTATTTTGCGTTAATTATCATTGTTGTCAGAGTAAAGTAAATATATTTTTTATCCCCTTTAGGTTACTTGTAAAGCTATCAAATAAAAATAACATTCAAAGGCAGGGAGTCTAAGAAGAATTAAATATGTTGGAGAGAATATTTTTCTCTTTTACTTTTACAAAGAAATTAGCGATAGATTGTATAGTAACGTAATTTAAGAGATGAATCCTATTAGATGTACAAAATTGCTAAAAATGCGCAGAATAACGATTCGCATTGCAGCATTGAATTACAGGATGAATAATTGCTTTATTACACAATGATATTACCGGTGATATTATCGGAGAGAAGATCTGTTGTCCGACAAAATTTGTATCTTGGTTCATAATTTTAAAGTTGGAGAACTTGAAAACTACCTTTTAAAAGGGAACAGTTTTAAAACCAACCACCTTTTATTTTATCTAGTACAACAATGATAAAATATCAATCTCACAGATTTGTAAATTTGTAATAATTCGTTATTTGTAACATGAAGAAGATAGCTATTCTTACATCGGGAGGTGAGGCACCGGGAATGAACGCCTGTATACGTGCGGTAGTTCGTACCGCAATTTATCACAACCTGGAAGTAAAAGGTATTATGCACGGATATGATGGACTGATAGGAAATGAATTTATTTCTTTAGAAACCAAATCAGTGGCTAATATTATCCAACGTGGCGGAACTGTTTTAAAAACAGCGCGCAGCAAAAAATTTTTAACATTGGAAGGCCGTAAAAGAGCCGCTGATAATATTGTCAAGCAAGGCATCGATGGGCTTGTAGCCATTGGGGGCGACGGCACATTTAAAGGTGCTTTGGAGTTCGCTGAGATTTGTAATGTTCCAATCGTAGGTTGTCCGGGTACAATTGACAATGATTTAGTTGGTACCGATTTTACGATCGGTTATGACACGGCTATTAATACAGTAGTAGAAGCTGTAGATAAAATACGTGATACAGCCGAAAGTCATGATCGCCTATTTTTTGTGGAAGTGATGGGGCGTGATGCCGGCCTAATTGCTTTGCGTTCTGGTATTGGAATAGGCGCGGAAGCCATCTTGATGCCGGAAACTAAAACTGATATTCCCGACCTGGTAAAACGATTACAAAGCGGACGAAAAAAATTCTCAAAAATTATTATTGTTGCGGAAGGTGATGAAGCCGGTGGGGCATTTACTATTGCCGAACAGGTTAAAAAATATTTACCTGATTATGACATACGTGTTACTATTCTTGGCCATATTCAACGTGGAGGAAACCCTTCGGCCATGGACCGTGTAAGAGCAAGCCGAATCGGTTTTGCTGCGGTTGAAGCATTAATTGCAGAAAAGCGTAGTGTAATGATCGGTATAGTAAATAATAAAGTTGTTTATACTCCTTTTAAAAGTGCCGTAAAACATGTACAAGGACTTGACCCTGATCTATTACGTATGTTGAAAATTTTATCAATTTAAATATGTTTAATAAATTAAAATGCACTTTTTCTTTTATTATTATTTTCCTTACTATTTCAGCTTGTAGTTTTTTCAGGCCCTCTCCCAACCGCCTGTTTAAAAGTGCTTTAAAAAATCAACCCTATGATGTAATTATTGTGCCCGGTTGTCCTTTTGATGGAAATACCTGGAGCACCCCAATGAAAGGGCGAGTGATATGGGCGAGTTATCTTATAAAAAAAGGTATCGCGAAAAATGTTATTTTTTCAGGTGGAGCTGTTTATACACCTTATGTTGAATCAAAAATAATGGCATTGTATACAGAACAATTAGGCGTTCCAAAAGAAAAAATATTTATTGAAGATAAAGCACAACACAGTACAGAAAATATTTACAACTCTTATTTTATGGCTAGGAAAATGGGGTTCACTAAAATAGCGGTAGCGTCCGATCCTTTCCAATCCAACTTATTAATGGGCTTTACAAAACGCAGATTTGATCTACCCATTGCGCATATTCCGTTTATAATCGATACACTTTCTAAAATTGATGATGTGCATCCAATTATAAATTCAGAGTCAGCCAAAGTGGATAATTTCAAATCCATCGTGGAAACCCAAAGTAAATGGCAGCGTTTCAGAGGGACGCGCGGCAAAAATATAAAGTTTGTCAAGGAATAGAAAACTTCTCAACAACACTAATCTTCTTGCTGTCGAATAGTATATTTGTGTTATGAGCCGCACCACACTTTTTGTTGATGTAATCCTCCCCTTAGCGGTTCCCAATTTATATACGTATCGTGTACCGCATGAGTGGAATGACGCTATTGCAATCGGTCAACGTGTGGTGGTACAATTTGGCAGGGCTAAGTTATATTCAGCATTGGTGCGCACTGTACACGAAAACCCTCCAAAACAATATACTGCAAAATACATTGAATCTATTTTAGATGAACATCCTATCGTAAATCAAAAACAATTTGATTTGTGGGATTGGATAAGCCAATATTATATGTGCAACATTGGTGACGTGATGATAGCAGCATTGCCCGGAGGATTAAAATTATCAAGTGAAACGAAAGTAGTATTAAGTACAGAGTATCAAGTATCAGCTACAAAGATGAAGTTGAATGACAAAGAACATTCCATCATTGAAGCATTGGAAGTTAGGAATGTATTGAGTTTGACGGACGTTTCTGAAATCATAGACCAAAAAACAGTTTATCCTTTGATAAAAGCCTTGATCGAAAAAGGCATAGTACTTATTCAGGAAGAGTTAAAAGAAAAATATAAACCAAAGGTTGAAAGCTTTGTACGGATAACCGAGTATGCAGATAATGAAAAAAATTTAAAAACTATTTTTTCTTTATTAGAGAAAAAAGCACCGAAACAATTAGATGTTGTAATGGCCTATATTAACTTATCGAAGCGCTATTCGAAGGAGTTGCAAGAAGTAAAAAAATCGGATATCATAAAAATGATAGATGGTGCCGAAGCCGCATTAAAATCATTGGTAAAGAAAAATATTTTTGAAATACATGAACGGGAAGTTGGCCGCTTCGCAAGCTTTAATAATGAAAATAAAATATCCAAGCTGAATGATGTTCAAGAACAAGTTTTAGATTCTATTCAGAAATTTTTTGCATGGAAGAAATTGCCAAACCAACAATTGTCAATCGAAAAAGATGTAGTACTTCTTCACGGTGTTACCTCTTCCGGTAAAACCGAAATTTATGTAAAACTTATTGAACAAGCTATTGCACAAGACAAACAAGTATTGTATTTGCTTCCGGAAATTGCGCTGACCACACAAATTATTAATCGTTTGCGAAAATATTTTGGCGATACAGTGGGCGTATATCACAGTAAATTTAATGAGAACGAACGAGTTGAAGTTTGGAAAAATGTTTTAGAGGCTGGAGTCCAAAGTCCAAAGTCTAAAGTCCAAAGTTCTGACTCTGAAGTTAACTCACAACTTATAACTCACAACTATAAACTTATAGTAGGTGCCCGCTCTGCGCTCTTCTTACCCTATAGCAATTTAGGGTTAGTAATCGTAGATGAAGAACACGACACTTCTTATAAACAATATGATCCCGCTCCACGTTACAATGCACGTGATGCAGCAATTTATTTAGCACACATTCATAAAGCGAAAACAGTTTTAGGCTCCGCAACTCCATGCCTGGAAAGTTATTACAATGCGCAGGAAGGGAAATATGGTTTGGTAGAGATCAATCAACGCTTTGGTAGTGTGCAAATGCCGGAAATTTTAATTGCTGATGTAAAAGAAGCGACACGCAAAAAGCAAATGAAATCTCATTTTTCACCGTTGTTGCTTGATACTGTTACGTTGGCGTTGGAACAAAAAGAACAGGTAGTTTTATTTCAAAACCGAAGAGGTTTTGCTCCTCAGCTGGAATGCAACGTGTGTGCATGGGTGCCCCATTGTACTAATTGTGATGTGAGCTTAACTTTTCATAAAGCGACCAACCAGTTGCGTTGCCATTATTGCGGTTATGCTGTTAAACCACCGAGTAAATGTGCTGCTTGCGGCGATACTAATTTAAAGATGAAAGGTTTTGGGACAGAAAAAATTGAAGAAGAGCTTTCTATCTTTTTTCCGAGAGCAAAAATCGCACGTATGGATTTGGATACTACCCGAAGCAAATTTGCGCATCAACATATCATCCAGGATTTTGAGGATGGCAAGATCGATGTTTTGGTTGGTACACAAATGGTTACCAAGGGTTTGGATTTTGATAATGTGAGCATGGTCGGAATTTTAAACGCTGACAGTATGCTCAATTTCCCTGATTTTAGGTCGTTTGAGCGTAGCTATCAATTAATGGCACAAGTGTCCGGTAGGGCAGGAAGAAAAAATAAACGTGGCAAAGTAATTATCCAGACACAAAACCCGGAGCATAGTATTATACAGGAAGTGATAGCAAATGATTATAATTCAATGTACGTTAATCAATTGCTTGATAGAAAAAAATTTAATTATCCGCCTTATTACCGTTTAATTGAAATTACGGTGATTCACAAAGAAGTAGAGATGGTAAATGATGCTGCTAAATATTTAGCGGATGTATTGAAAAAACAGTTTCAAAAAAGAGTACTTGGGCCTGAATTTCCGTTGGTTTCCCGAATCAGAAATTTATATCACAAAAATATTTTATTGAAAATAGAACGCGATGCTTCTGTGGCTCAAGTGAAAAAAGTGGTGAACGACCTCCTGATCAAATTCAAATCGGGCAGTGATTATAAATCAGTAAGAGTACAATTGGATGTGGATCCGATGTAACCATTGTTTACGCTGGACTATAGTTTGCCAGTCCAATGCATCGGATATAATCCTGTCAGGTTCATAATATTATCTTGAAAGTTCTACTACGGCGTAGCATCAGGATACATCTCCATTATTTTTTCAATCTCTCCTATCACTTCCTTATCTAATTTAATGTAAATGCTTTCAATATTTTCTTTGAGTTGTTCTATGCTTGTTGCACCAATAATATAACTGCTCAGGAAAGGTTTATCTTTTATATAAGCAAGAGCCATTTGCGAAGGGAGCAATTCATATTTATCGGCAAGCTGACAATACGCTGCTACAGCCTTTTTTGCATTTTCTGTTTTATAACGGGCGAACTGCGGAAATAAAGTAAGCCTTGCTTTTTCTATGTTTTTGTTCCGGTAATACTTTCCTGATAAAAGTCCGAAAGCAAGAGGAGAATAGGCTATCAATCCAAGTTTTTCGCGAAGGCAAATTTCTGAAAGTCCATATTCAAATGTTCTGTTAAGCAGACTGTATGCATTCTGAATACTCACCATTCTTGGTAAATTATTTTTTTCTGCTTCTTCCAGAAAACGCATTACTCCCCAAGGAGTTTCATTAGAAATACCAACATGTCGAATCTTTCCTGATTTTACAAGCTCATCCAAAGATTCCAATATAGAATGAAAATTATCTTTCCATTGTTCATTCGCGTCAAATTCATAATAACGTATTCCAAAGCGCTGATTTTTTCTTTCAGGCCAGTGAAGTTGATACAAGTCAATGTAGTCGGTTTGCAATCTTTTTAGACTGTTGTTTACGGCATCATTTATTTGCTCCTTTGAAAAATTTAATGGATCGCGGATATGACTCAGTGATTTATCAGGTCCGGTTATTTTGCTGGCAAGAATAATATCCTTTCTTTTACCTATTTTTTTTACCCAGTTGCCAATGTATTCTTCCGTTCTTCCCTGCGTTTTTTCATTCCTCGGAACAGGATACATTTCAGCAGCATCAATAAAATTAATACCTTGTCCAATAGCATAATCTAATTGCTGATGCGCTTCAGCTTCGGTATTTTGTTCACCAAATGTCATTGTGCCAAGACAGATCCGGCTAACGTTCAGTTTTGTGTTGGGTATAAAATTATATTCCATAATGTTTTATTTAAGCAACGGTTTAGTAATTCATTAGTAAATTAATATTTAGTAGAATAATTCAGGATTCCTTCAAAATAAGCTTGTGCAACTTGTTGTATACGTACATTTTTTGTTTTGTCTGTTTCTTTATTTAACAATTGACACTCATTGATATTATCCTGATACAATGTTTCGCCATAAACTAGCGGGCCATGAACATATCGGGTTAATTGGAGATTACGGCAATATACACCTTCTTCCTCAGTTGGTAAGCAGCCTTGAATTAAGTATTTCGCGTCTTGTATTTTCGCGGTTTTAACTGCTAAATTTTTTTCAAAACTTTTTACAACAGATGAACTTAATGCAATTGATTTCTCAAGATCATCGCTAGCCAGTAATCTTAAAAATTCAAAACGCTTTTCAGGAGAGGACAGGTCACTTCTCATAAATGCACCGCCAACAAATGCCATATCAAAATCTTTATTCGTTGGTTTATTCCATCCAGTGTTAGTTTCATCCACATTAAAATGAATGATGATAGTAAAATCAGGTTTATAATTGTTGATAAGATTCGCACGTTTTCTTAAGTCCATGTCTTTAAAGATCAATACAAACTTATCACGTTTGCTTGCTTTATTTAAAAACCAATTTTTTCGATCGGAAGAAATTTCTTTTATCGCATATAAACTATCAATTGTTTTCTTGAAACTATTTTTCAGCCAATCTTCAAATGTTACACCATAAGCAGTGCATCCGTTGAAAGGACGTGTTAAAAAAACTTCAGCACCTTGGGATTCTAATTTTTCTTTCAACAATTTTGCCGTTGCATAAGTAAGTGCCCCTTCTGCTATTTCAATTGAATCTTTTAAGCCTGTTAAATTATTGCATATAAAACCCAGGCATTTTCGTTCTATTTCACCCGTCTCAAAATCGCCTGCAGTATGCCCTGCATCGATCGCTATTTTTAATCCGGATAATTTTTTTTGCGGGTCATTTTTTTTAACAATTTTATTTTGCGTAACAACAGTGTCGAACTTTTTTAACTGATAAAATTTAAAAACCGTACTGGATGAATATGTTTTTAAGAATTGATTGAAGCTATTCAGC
>JBBSPS010000194.1:0-7649 GCA_038258655.1 Bacteroidia bacterium | reverse complement strand
TTTGGTTTCTTCTTTTTCTTTTGTGTTGCCAACAATCCCTTTTGATGAATCCAACATATCGCCAAAGATAGGTTCATTACCCATGCCATAAATTACACCGGGCTTTTTCTTATTGGGTTTTATTTCTTCTTCCTTTTTTACAATATTTTTTTCTTCCTTATCAGTATTATTTTTTTGAATTTCAACAGTTTTTGGTGTTTTAGCAACTTCCAAAGCACTTTCATTATTTGAAGGCAATATATTATTTTTATTTACAGAGTCGATATTTTTTACCGAAGGTGCAACTATAGAAACAGAAGGAGTAATAACAGGCGAAGATTTACTTACAGTATTTTTAATAATTTTTGCAGGCGTTGAATTAGTTATCTTTTCAGTTCTTTTAGAATTCAAAGAATAATAAATCAAATATGTACCAACTAAAGCGATTAAGCAAATATAAATAGCACGTGAGTTTGGCCATTTAAAATTACTTGATTTAGGGGCGGCATTCAGCAAGCTTTCCATTTTTGCCCAATCCGCGGCATTATATGGCACCTCATAATTACTGAGGATTTGTTTTACTTCCTGATCAAGTTTATTATTATTTGCATTATTTAACATTATCATTTTTTATTAGGTGCATTAAATTTTTCTTTAAATTAAATTTCGCTTTCGAAAGATTTGATTTTGATGTTCCTTCACTAATATCAAGTAATTCCGCTATCTCTCTATGTGTATATTCTTCAATTACGTATAAATTAAACACCGTGCGATAAGCAGGAGTTAACTCTTGTACAGCTTTTAAAATTTCTTCCTGATTAATATGCAAAACAAGCTCATCATCATTTATTTCTTCGGCCATATTCGAAGCTTTTTCATTGGCATATACAGTACTTACAATCAAATAGTTTTGTTTGTTTTTACGTAAATGATCAATGGCCGTATTTACCATTATTCTTCGTACCCATCCTTCAAAAGAACCTTTATTATTAAAGCTTTTAAGACTATTAAATATTTTCAAAAATCCTTCGTGAAGAATATCTTTGGCTTCATCACTACTTTTAGAATAACGTAAACAAACACCTAACATTTTACTGTAAAATGTTTCATATAAAGCCTTTTGACTTGCGCGGTCGTTTTTTAAACAGCCTTTAATGATGTCACTTTCATTCATAATATAGCGTTTTTAGTGTCTAAAAACACCTCTCCTTTTACGGTAAGACGTAAAAAGCGCGGATGGTTGCCTGGTGTTTGTTGTTTAATTTGTAACATTATTAATTTAATAAAAGATTAAATCCTAAATCCAATCATTAACACATCATCAATTTGTTCCAAACGTCCCTTCCATTCAGCAAAGGCTTTATTTAATACTTGTTCCTGTTCTTTAATTGGTTTATGATAAATGGTTGCAACCAATTTTTGCAAATTCCCGAGCTATTTTTCTCAGAAACAACCTCATTAATAATATTGTATTACCGATAATACTACTAAACGCCCTTGGAACCCCATGCCTCGTAAAATCAACGGAAGCGATGAAGCGTTTATTGTGTCGCTTCGCGAAAGTACTAAATAATTACGGATGGTCATTAAGTACCACAGGTAGACTTTATAATAGATTTTATAATTTAGGTTACCTATCTGAATCCGGTAATAAACAAAAGGCTTTAGAATATTATCAGCTTTCTGCATAACTGTGATTTAAACCGGCTCAGGGATTTTTGCAGAAGAATGGATTAAGTTGATAAGGAAACTCTCTACCCGATCAACTGTGTAAACAAATCTGCATTTTCATTCAAATAAGTATATTGAATGTGTTTCTGCCCCATTTTTTTTGTAAGAATTTCAAAATCGGTTTTATTTTTTAATTCAATACCAACCACTGCAGGCCCACTTTCACGATTAGTCTTTTTAGCAAATTGGAAATAGGTTATATCATCTCCTGTTCCAAGTACTTCGTTTACAAATTCCTTTAAAGCCCCAGGGCGTTGAGGAAATTGTATCATGAAATAATGTTTCAACCCTTCATAAAGTAAAGAACGTTCTTTTATTTCTTCCGTACGTAAAATATCATTATTACTTCCGCTAACAATACAAACAACATTTTTGCCTTTTATTTCTTTCTTGTAAAAATCGAGAGCTGCAATCGTTAAAGCTCCGGCAGGTTCTACCACCATTGCTTCTTCATTGTACAAACGCAAAATAGTAGTACATACTTTTCCCTCGGGAACAAGTACAACATCACTTAACGCATCTTTACAAATTGCAAATGTTTTATCCCCTACACGTTTAACAGCAGCCCCATCCACAAATTTATCAATATGATCCAGCGTTGTATTTCTTCCATTTTTGATGGATGTTTTCATGGAAGGCGCACCCGCAGGTTCTACGCCAATTATCTTTGTTTTCGGACTTAAATTTTTAAACACTGTTGAAATACCGGATGCTAAACCACCTCCACCTATAGGGACAAAAATATAATCGATGGGAGTTTTGATCGCGTCCAATATTTCCAATCCTACAGTTCCTTGTCCGGCAATTACTTTTTCGTCATCAAACGGATGTACAAATGTTTTTTTGTTTTTGGTTGCATATTCTAACGCCTGGCGATATGAATCATCGAATGTATCACCTGTTAAAATAATTTCAACAGTAGACTTCCCAAATAACTCCACTTGTTTTACTTTTTGTTTGGAAGTTGTTGTAGGCATAAATATTTTACCTTTTATACCAAGAAGGTTACAGGAATAAGCCACGCCTTGTGCATGGTTACCTGCACTTGCACATACAATTCCATTTTTCTCCTCACCCTTTTTTAAACTGCTGATCTTATTGTAAGCGCCTCGTAATTTATAGGAGCGCACAATTTGCAAATCTTCCCTTTTCAAAAAAATGTTCGCAGCATATTCATCTGATAAATTTACACTCTTGATCAAAGGTGTATGTGTTACAACATTTTTCAATTGTTTGTGCGCTTGTTTTATTTCGTTGAAAAGGTTCACTATTTTTATTTAAGAAACTGTTTAGTTTTTAAAATTTTTACTCATTGCCTACACACGGTTCTCGACTCCGCTCGAACTGACTCCCGCACTGTCAATTCGAGTCCCGCACATGCGGGAAGAATAAAGCGCGAAAGAGGTGGTATTATAGTTCTTAATTATTACGCCACTGTATTTATCGTTTTCATTTCCGTCATTGCAGCTCTTAAAACACCGCCCACTTGCTCCACCTGGTGGGAACGCAATGCTTTGTTAACAGCGATCAATGCTTTATTATCTACTCCGGCATCTTTACCTTCATTATAATTTTTACCGATGATATCCGTATTCACTTTTTTCATAAAATCAGCCAACAGTGGTTTAGCTGCGTGATCAAACAAATAACAACCGTATTCAGCAGTATCAGAAATCACCCTGTTCATTTCAAATAATTTTTTACGTGCAACTGTATTCGCGATCAGTGGCGTTTCATGCAATGATTCATAATAAGCCGATTCTGCTTTAATACCTGATTGTACCATAGTTTCAAAAGCTAACTCCACTCCTGCTCTTACGAATGCAACCATCAATAAACCATTATCAAAAAACTCCTGCTCATTTATTTTTGCATCTGTAGGTGGTGTTTTTTCAAATGCTGTTTCACCAGTTGCGGCTCTCCATTTTAATAAATTTTTATCATCATTCGCCCAGTCTTCCATCATCGTTTTTGAAAAATGTCCGCTCATGATATCATCCTGATGTTTTTGAAATAATGGTCGCATGATATTTTTTAATTCAGTTGATAATTCAAATGCTTTTATTTTTGCAGGATTCGAAAGTCTATCCATCATTGCTGTGATACCTCCTTGTTTTAAAGCCTCCGTAATGACTTCCCAACCGTATTGAATTAATTTAGATGCATACCCTTTTTCAATTCCTTTTTCAATCATTTTATCAAAACAAAGAATAGAACCTGTTTGAAGTACTCCACATAAAATGGTTTGCTCACCCATCAAATCCGATTTTACTTCTGCTACAAAAGAAGATTTTAAAACACCCGCTCTGTGTCCACCTGTCCCTACTGCATAAGCTTTTGCCTGGGCCAAACCCTTTCCTTCCGGATCATTTTCAGGATGTACAGCAATTAATGTAGGTACACCAAAACCTCTTTTATATTCTTCTCTCACTTCAGTACCCGGACATTTAGGAGCAACCATAATAACTGTAATGTCTTTACGGATCTGCATACATTCTTCTACGATGTTAAATCCATGGGAATAAACCAATGTAGATCCTTTTTTCATCAATGGCATGATTGCGTTAACTACACTTGTGTGTTGTTTATCAGGAGTAAGATTTACTACAAGATCAGCAGAAGGAATGAATTCTTCATATGATCCTACTTTGAATTTATTATCAGTCGCATTTTTCCATGATGCACGTTTAGTTTCAATTGCGTCTTTACGAAGTGTATACGAAATATCCAAACCTGAATCTCTAAGATTTAAACCTTGATTCAAGCCTTGTGCACCACAGCCTACTATCACAATTTTTTTGCCTTTCAATACATTGATGCCGTCTGCAAAATGACTTCTATCCAAAAATTCACATACTCCTAATTGATTTAATTGTTCTCTGAGTGGTAAGGTGTTAAAATAATTTGTCATTGTTTTTTGGTTATTAGTTGCTGGTTGATTAAGAGTTGTTGGCATGTGTTAAAGAATTAATTATTAGTTTTTATTATTATTGTTGTTACTGGTTACTCTAATACACAACACAGGTTCGTAAATTCGTATTTATTCGTTATCCGTAATTATTTCGCATCAAGCAATTCAAAATCCTGTAAATGTTGATGGAATCGTTTTGACCATTTTAAGATGACTACTCTGCCGCTTCTCGCGAATTCGATCACACCATATTTTTCCAATTTTTCCAGTAATAGTTGTGTTTCTTCATATATGCCGGTTTTCTCAAACACAATGTATTCAGAAGTTGAGCTAATTATCCTTGCACCATTTTCTTTTGCTAAATTTTCGGCGCTTCCATTTTGTAATAATTTTGTAGAAATTTTATATAATGCTACTTCCTGATAAATAATATCTTCATCTTCATGAACAAATGCTTTTAATACTTCTATTTGTTTTTCAATTTGCTGAGCAACTTTTTCTAATTTTTCACGGGTTGACTTTACAATAATCGCCATTCTGAAAACATTTTTAATTTCTGTTTCGGAAGCGGTAAAATTTTCTATGTTCAATCGTCTTCTTGTAAAGATTACACTGACGCGACTTACAAGTCCCATCCTATTCTCACAAAAAACTGACATTGTATAATATTTTTCCATTTTAAAATTTTATTTTTTAATTGCCACACCCCAACCCTCTCCAAGGGAGAGGGAGAAGGCTAACTTAATCTTGTTTCAGAAATTGAAGCTCCTGATGGTACCATTGGAAATACATTTCCTTCCCTTGCTACAACTGCTTCCAATAAATATGGTCCTTTATGTTTTAACATTTTTTCTATTGCTTCATCCAGCATCAATGGATCAGTTACCTTACCTGTTTCGATGCTATATGCTTTCGCGATAGCAATAAAATCAGGATTAACAATATCAGTGAATGAATATCTTTTTTCAAAGAACATTTCTTGCCATTGTCTCACCATTCCTAAAAAATTATTATTCAGTATCACTATTTTTACATCAATTTTTGATTGTAAAATAGTTCCTAATTCCTGTATGGTCATTTGAAATCCTCCATCACCAATAATCGCGATTACTTCCCGTTTTGGATTCCCCAATTTTGCTCCAATGGCTGCAGGTAATGCAAATCCCATGGTACCTAATCCTCCGGAAGTAATGTTTCCATTTGTTTTTTTGTACTTGTAATATCTGGAAGTTACCATTTGATGTTGCCCTACATCGGTAACAACGATCGCTTCACCTTTTGTTTTTTCAGAAAGTAAATGGACCACCTGTGCCATTTTTAATTCTTCATCCTCCAGAAAGATCTCGTTTTTTATGACCTGATCATATTCCATTGCTGCACAGTCCTTGAACTCTTTTATCCATTCGGGATATGTCTTTCTCTCAACCAATTCAGTAAGTGCAACCAATGCATCTTTTGCATCGGCATGTATGCCCACTTCTGTTTTTACGATCTTACCTATTTCTGCTATGTCAATATCAATATGAATTATTTTTGCCTGTTTTGCATAACGTGATACATCACCCGTAACGCGGTCGTCGAAACGCATTCCGAGCCCTATCAATACATCACATTCATTTGTTTTTATATTGGGAGCATAATTTCCATGCATACCCAGAAAACCCATGTATAAAGGATGATCGGGATGAAATGCTCCTAAGCCAAGCAAGGTAGATGCAACAGGAATTCCTGATTTTTCCGCAAATGCCAATAATTCTTTTTCTGCATGAGAAAGGATCACACCCTGACCTACCAATAAAAATGGTTTCTTCGCTTCATTGATCAGTTTCACTGCTTTTTTAACCGCTTCTATTTTTAATTCAGGATGCGGAGAGTAGCTTCTTATTTTGGTACACTTTTCATATTTGAATTCTGCTACACCAAATTGAGCATCCTTGGTAATGTCTATTAATACAGGTCCTGAGCGACCGGAAGCTGCAATATAAAATGCTTTAGCAATGGTAGCAGGGATTTCTTCGGGAGTGGTTACTAAAAAATTCCATTTAGTAACCGGCATAGAAATACCGATCACATCTGTTTCCTGGAAGGCATCAGTACCTAATAAATGTGATGAAACTTGTCCGGTGATACAAACAAGTGGAGTTGAATCTATCATTGCATCTGCCAAACCTGTGATCAGGTTTGTAGCACCCGGACCCGATGTTGCAAAACAAACCCCTACTTTTCCAGAAGCACGTGCATAGCCTTGTGCTGCATGAATAGCACCTTGTTCGTGGCGAACAAGAACATGGTGAATTTTTTCCGAGTAATCATATAGTGCATCGTATATCGGCATTATTGCCCCTCCGGGATAACCGAATACAGTTTCTACATTTTCTTCTATCAGGGAACGTAGCAATGCTTCCGCTCCCGTTATCTTATCACTTTTCATTTTTATAAATTTTATTTTATCTCACAACTTGTTTCGTTCCATGGTGTACTTGCATAATGCTGATTATAATATTCCTTGCATTGTTTTGTTGCCTTCTTTTTAGTTTTCTTAACTGTAAAAACAGCTACTGTGCCGCCGGGATTTGTACATTGGCAGGTACGTTCTTTTTTGCACCCTACAAGAATTAAAATTGTTAAAATAAATATTACTTTTTTCATTCTGTTGTTTGTGTATTTCCAAGTGTCCAGTTGTATTTTTTTTAATTATCTGTAACACAACCTTCGGACGCACTTGAAACGCATTGTATATATTTATACAACACTCCTTTAGTTGCCTTCAATGCAGGTTGTTTCCAATTTTCCCTTCGTTTTTCTAATTCTTCTTCACTTATTTTTAAATTGATGGTATTCTTTTTTGCATCAATCGTAATGGTGTCTCCATCTTTAATAAGAGCGATCGCTCCTCCTTCAAATGCTTCGGGAGTAATATGTCCGACAACAAATCCATGCGTGCCGCCTGAAAAGCGCCCGTCCGTAATTAATGCCACGCTACCTCCTAATCCGGCACCCATAATAGCAGAAGTAGGTTTTAACATTT
>JBBSPS010000193.1:0-7795 GCA_038258655.1 Bacteroidia bacterium | reverse complement strand
TGAAAAAACCAAGTTGAGAAGTGTTTTTCGGTTTTGCTAGCATGCACAAATCTGCAAGTTTTACGAATAACTTTATTCGTTTCTTGCAAATTTTTATAACAATTTTTTAACTTAAATTGTTGATATCGTAAGGATGTAGGAGTTTTTGATGGACGACTAATTAATAAAACCTAACGGTGGTACGGTGGCACATTGGCATCAAAACTTAAAATCCGAATTATTTTTCCTGTTTTGCAGAAAGGACATTAAAAACGCTTCTGCGCCTGCTCAAGGAACGTTAGCAAACTGCTTTTATACAATAATGCTGTCCGTTAAAATTTATTTCCTGATTTTTAGTGCCGCCTGTGAAAGCTTTCGCGATTGGCGCTGAAGGCGATACTGCAAAATAGATTTCAGCATCAATTATTATTTTACCTGCAGCGATAGAAATATAAAAATTTCCTTTATCGGTTAATACAATACTACCAAGTGAAACAACAGATGATTGTATATTAGGATTAATTTTAAGGAGCGTATTTTTTAATTCAAGGGCTTCCTTCAATTGTTTACTGTTTTTTTCCTGCTCTAATTGAGCCATTGCGCGTCCGGTTTCATGCTTATCTCCTGCACTGCTTTTTGACTCATCAACACTTGTAGCATTATTAATTGCTATTTCTATATTCTTAATCCACTGATCAACATATTGCAGGCATTTATGATAAAGCTGTGATTTCAACAAGTGCTGATCAGTCATAAAATATATAGATCAAAAATGAAATTATTCTGATTTGAATTTTATTATAAATGTAGTTCCACTATTTGATAAAATTGTTAACTCCCCTCCTATTTGATCTACAAGCATAGCAATTGCAAACCTAATGACGAAGATTCTTTTAGATTAATATTATCGGGCATTCCTATGCCATCATCCTTAATATGAATGATGTATTCATTTTTTTTGATCTATTAAAACCCAAGTAGATATTTCCTTTTTTCTGTTTTAGAAAAATGATCACGTACTTCTTTAGTCAGAGAATTCATTCCTCACAAATCAACCAGCATAGGATATAATGTACCTGCTGATATTGTTGCAACTAATTGAGTGTTTTCTATCGCATCACTTAGAGCAATTACGGAATCTTGTTTTACTTTTGTAACATGTACCATCTTGCAGCCATGTGCTGAATACACGCGTTTCCGTTATTTTATCGGTCTTCACTTTCTATATTTTTCAGTCAATTCAAAAATATGACTCAAAATAGTTTGTTCATTTTCATCAAATACCAATCCTCTGCGCCCATATACACGTGAAGCTACCTCAAAAGCATCTTTTAATTTGTATGTTGTAAAACCTGCAGCCCCTCCCCAAGAAAAGGAAGGAATAAAATTTCTCGGAAAACCGGAACCAAAAATATTTGCATTTACCCCTACTACTGTACCGGTATTAAACATGGTGTTAATACCGCATTTACTATGGTCGCCCATTATCAAACCGCAGAATGTTAAACCGGTGTTTACGAAATGTTCCTGTTCATAATTCCATAATTTAACTTCTGCATAATTATTTTTTAAATTTGAATTATTGCTGTCGGCTCCAATATTGCACCATTCCCCAATCACCGAGTTCCCTAGGAAACCATCATGCGCTTTATTGGAATAACCAAAGATAACCGAATTATTAACCTCTCCCCCTACCTTACAATGCGGGCCAATAGTAGTTGGGCCATATATTTTAGCGCCCAATTTTAATGTGGAATGCTCGCCCAACGCAAACGGCCCACGAATGATCGAGCCTTCCATGATCTCAGCATCTTTACCAATATATATGGGCCCTGTACTCGCATTCAGGATCGCACATTCCACCTTAGCCCCTTCTTCTATAAATATAGTATCACCAATTAATTGATTTGTAGAACTCAATGCTAAAGATTTACGGCCTACGGTAAGTAATTCAAAATCTGATCGTATCGCTTCATCATTTTTTGAAAAAATATCCCAGCTGTTTTCTACCTGCATTGCTTTTGCATGCGATTCTATTTTTACAAAATTATCATTTACAACACCATTGAAAATTTTATCACCTCCTGTATTAATTGCCAAGATAATAGCTGAGGATAATAATGCCTGGTTAGGTTGTAACCTTTTTATCTCTTCAAGCAATTTTGTGTTCGGACAAAGCGAACCGTTTATCCAAATATTATCATTATCAGTTGAAAATTTAATCGGATACTTTTTGCTTAAATAATCTTCAGTTTTTGAAGATGTTTTTACACCCAGCATTTTTTCCCATTTTTCACGAATAGTTAAAATACCAATTCGTATATCCGCTACAGGGCGTGTAAAGGTCAATGGCAATAGGTTTATACGGTTACTGTCAAATAAGATATAATTCATTCTTATGTTTTTAATACAAAGTCAAAAAAATTTTTTCTCTGCGTCTTCGTGGTTATTTTTCTATTAAATTAATAGTCGGTTATGTTTTATTAAGCATCGTAATGTAAGTATCCACTTGTCGTAAAAAATATTTTACTATTTTGGTATTGTCAGCATCAATCATCATATCATGTATATCAATATCTTTTTCATCATATTTCCCAACCTTAAAAGCCGCTTTAGATAAAGCTGAGATATATTTTAAAGGAAAATGATCATGTACATTCAAATCAATTAACAGATCCAATTCCTCATCAATAAAATTTTTAATGATAATTGATGATGGTATGTACATCCAATTTAACTCCTTGATTGAAAAAAAGTCATATTCCAATTTTGAATACGTTAATGGCGGAATTTCTTTGGTGCTAAAGAAACCAATTGCCTTTACCTTCTTTTTATATTCACGCAAATAAACTACGTAACGTTTTACTATTTCAAAATCTTCAGGATTAGTAGCATCAAATAATATCCCAACAGTTTTAATTTCGTTAAAATTAAATTTATTGGGTTTTCGTTCCTTGCCGGCAGATCGTAACTCCTTCTTAAGAAAATAATTTGCTATTGCTACTCTTGTATTTTTAACTATACCCATTCTTTGAACTACTAATGTTAACTGATCAGTTTAATAAAATCTTCTTCTGAAATAATCGGGACACCTAATTTTTCAGCTTTCTTTAATTTTTCAGGCCCCATATTTTCTCCCGCTAAAACATAACTGGTTTTTCCTGAAATAGAGCCCACATGTTTACCGCCATTTTGTTCAATTATTTTTTTTATATCGTCCCGGGATAATTTGCTAAAAATCCCGGAAACAACAAATGACAAGTCTTTTAATTTATCGCTTGTATTTATTAATTGTTCTTCTGAAAGTTCAAATTTCAAACCGTGTTTTTTTAATCTTTCAATTATTTCAATGATACGTTCGTCCCTAAAATAAGCAATAATTGTTTGCGCTATCCGTTCACCCACATCACCCACTTCCAGTAATTGTTCTAACGTTGCTTTTTCAAGCGCATCAATATTTTTAAAATAATAAGCTAACTTTTTAGCGGTGGTTTCTCCTACATGCCGAATCCCAATTCCATATAATACACGCTCAAAAGGTATTTGTTTAGAAGCTTCAATACCTGCAAGCAAATTATTCACACTTTTTTCCGCCATTCGCTCCAGTTTAAGAAGCTCTTCTTTTTTTAATTCATAAATATCGGCGATACTTTTTGCCAATCCCGCGTCATAAAGCTGGGCAATAGTTTCAGCGCCCATGCTATCGATATCCATCGCTTTGCGCGAAACAAAATGTTCCATTTTACCTTTTACCTGCGGTGGACAGCCAAGCTCATTCGGACAATAATGATTCGCTTCGCTTTCACCACGAATCAATTTTGCTTCACATTCGGGACAGTGTGTAATGTATTTTGTTGGTTGCGATTCTGATTCAAATAAACCTGTTCCAATATTCACAACACGTTTACTTTTATCCACGCCAATTATTTTCGGAATGATCTCTCCGCCTTTTTCAACAAAAACTGTATCTCCTACACGCACCTCTAACTTGTTAATTATATCCGCGTTATGAAGAGATGCACGCTTAACTACAGTGCCTGCAAGCAATACAGGTTTTAAATTAGCTACGGGTGTTATTGCTCCCGTACGTCCAACCTGGTAAGAAATACTTTCCAGAACAGTACTAACTTGTTGCGCTTTAAATTTATAAGCGATTGCCCAACGTGGTGACTTTGCCGTAAATCCAAGAAATTTTTGTTGTTCATAGGAATTTATTTTCACTACCACTCCATCAATATCAAATTGTAAATTATTTCGTTCCGTATCCCATTTTTTTATAAAATCAAATACACCATCAATATTGGTTGTTTTAATTACAGAATCCGCGACTTTAAAACCCATAATTTTTGCGGCTTGTAAATTATCATAATGATTTTGATACGGTAAATTTTCACCCATCAGGGAATATAAACAAAAATCCAAATTACGTTTTGCGACAATTGAAGAGTCCTGCATTTTTAGGGTGCCCGAAGCGGCATTACGAGGATTTGCCAATAATGCTTCTCCTATTCCTTCCCGTTCTTTATTGATCTCATTAAATACAGGGCGAGGTAAAAATATTTCGCCACGAGTTTCAAATTCTTTCGGGAAATTATTGCCACGTAATTTTAAAGGAATGCTTTTTATTGTCTTAACATTGGTTGTTATATCATCGCCTTTTTCACCATCGCCACGGGTTACAGCCTGAACCAATTTTCCGTTTATATAGGTTAATCCTATAGCTACACCATCATATTTTAATTCACATACATATTCATACGTACCCGATAACGCTTTTTTTATCCTGCTATCAAAATCAATTAACTCTTCTTCCGAATACGTATTTCCAAGTGAAAGAAAAGGATATGTATGTTTTACTGTTTTAAATTCTTTCGTGATCTGCCCACCAACACGCTGTGATGGAGAATTTGGGTTTAAATATTCCGGATGTTCTTTTTCCAGTTCAATAAGTTCTTCAAGTAATTTATCAAATTCAAAATCGCTGATGGCGGGATTAGAAAGTACATAATAATTGTAATTATGCTCTTCTATTTGTTTGGAAATATTTTCTATTTTATACTTTATATCAAGACTCATATCAATGCTGATCATACTTTAAATGTAATACTACCTTTGCTCCCCAAATGAATTATCTTTAAACTCATTATTAAGATTAAAATAAAAAGGAATAGCCATTTGTACCCTTACTAATTTGTTGCCATTTCTACCGGGATGCCATTTCAACATCATTTCCAATACACGAATTGCTTCCTGATCACAACCACCTCCGATAGATTTTTCAATTCCGATATTAGTAACCAAACCGTTGGGTTCAACCACAAATCGGACAAGCACAGCACCTTGGATATTAGCTGCCTGTGCCGCATGCGGATATTCTAAATTGGTTTTAATAAAATCCTGCAATGCATAATTTCCTTTTGGATAGGTAGGTAGTACCTCGGAAGAAGGATACACCTTGCCCGTGCTATCAACTTCCCATTTGCTAAAATATTGGTTGTTTCCGGTAGTATCTATTTTAAATTCTTTCAAATAGCTAAAATTTACAAAGCCTCTTTTTTCACATATTTTATGATATTGTTGGGGATCAAAGTCAACTGTTACCGACCAATTAGCGCTTATATATTCCTCTTTCCTCACAGCAGGAACCCATTGATATAATTTGAACAAGCGCATTGCTTCTGAGTCTAAATCAGCGACTCCGGGTTTATTTATTTTAACATTTGTTACAGAACTATCTTTCATTACTGCAAAATTAATGGTTACGCTGCCACCAATTTTTTTCCTTAATGAAGTAGCGGGGTATATTAGCGCTTGCTCAAACATTCTTTTAAATTCAGCCTTACCTCCAATGTTTGTGGGAAGTATGTCTACATTAAAACCTGATTGTTGGGCAAAACCGGGATCAGAAGCAAAAACAAAAAATATTAAAATGGCAATTACTTTTTTCATTGACTTTTAAATACTCGTTTTTTTAGTACTATTTTTGTTCGCCCGCACTGTTATCTTTAAATTCTTCATTCAAAATAAAATAAAAAGGGTAGATCATTTGCGCACGAACGAATTTATCTCCATTTTTTCCGGGATACCACTTTATTAATTGCAATACACGAATTGCTTCCTGATCGCAGCCACCACCAATGGATTTCTCTAAGCCCACATTGGTAACCAAACCCGTTGGCTCTACAACAAATCTCACAACCACTGTTCCTTGAATATTTGATAGTTGGGCCTGACGCGGATATTCTAAATTTTCTTTAATAAAATCCTGTAAAGCATAATTACCTTTTTGATACATTGGAATTTGCTCAGGATTTTTATAGATAGTAGCAGAGCTGTCAATTTTTGATTTTGGTAAATAGTTGAATTTTTGAAAACCACGCTCACGGCAAATCTTAGCGTATTTATCAGGATTAAATTCGAATGTTGCCGACCATTTTGTACTGACGTATTGGCCCCCTCTAACTGCAGGTACCCATTGAAACAAGTTGAACAAACGCATCGCTTCCATATTAATATCAGTCGCGCCCGACTCTGAAGCGACTACATTTGTAACCGAACTATCCTTCATTATTACAAAGTTAATTATTACTGTGCCTCCGATCTTTTGCTTTAACGAACTTTCCGGATAGATCAACTCTTGCTCAAATATTCTTTTAAATTCAGCTTTACCGCCAATATTTCCAGGTAATACATCAACATTAAAACCTACTTGGGCAAAAATGGTGCTTGGTGTAAAAGCAACAAAAAGTAAAATAAAAATTACAACTTTTTTCATTTTTCAGACATTACATTGTACCACGAAAGATACGGTTTTTATTATTTATATCTTTCATCAATTCTACATTTTTAAAACCCTTGCTCTCAAGAATTAGCTTTACTTCCTCGCCATAAACCTGGTTAATTTCAAAGTAAATTTTTCCATTCGGGTTCAACTTCTTTAAGGCAAAATCCGCAATGGCTTTATAAAATAATAATGGATCACCATCGGATACAAATAATGCCAAATGAGGTTCATGATCCAATACATTTTTTTGCATTTGATCTTTTTCTGAAATACAGATGTAAGGAGGATTGCTGACTAGTATATCAAAGTTGGATTCAGGATTTAGGATTTTAGATTTAGGATTTAAAATATCGTCTAAAATAAAATCAATTTCAACATTATTCATTTCAGCATTCTGTTTAGCAACTTTCAATGCGTCTTCGGAGATATCCAATGCGTAAATTTTTGCTGAAGGAATATTTTTTTTAAGTGCAACAGAGATGCAACCACTGCCAGTTCCTATGTCGAGTAGTGAGATTTGAGGTTTGGCATTTGAGATTTGAGAATCCTTAATAATCAAATGTACCAGCTCCTCTGTTTCCGGACGCGGAATTAAGACATGTTCATTTACTATAAATTTTAGTCCATAGAAATCTGCTTTGCCTAAAACATATTGAATTGGTTTATGCTTTTTTAGCTCTTTAACAGCAAAATTAAATTTAAGCAATTCAGATTCGCTTACAGTATTATTTGCCAATAAAATAAGATCAGTACGTTTTATATTCAAAAACTCTTCAAAACAATACGCGATAATAATTTCAAGTTCTTCTTTCTCATAAATGCCTTTCAATTCATTTCGAAAAAAACGGATAATATCCCCTACTTTATTTGAAGCTATTCGCATAAAGTGTAAAATTAAAAATACTTCTGAGTATAATTAGTAATTTTGATACCCAAAATGGGCTCTCATGAAACATACATGAAACACTGCCTCGAATTAGCAGTAAAAGGATTAGGAAAAACCGCTCCCAATCCCATGGTAGGGTGTGTTAT
>JBBSPS010000192.1:0-7821 GCA_038258655.1 Bacteroidia bacterium | reverse complement strand
GATTTATTCCCAGAGTAATTTTTGAGGAAACTCCAGTAGAATAATATGGCTCACATGTAATTTAAAAATTTCACAGGTTCCTTTTAACTTACCGCAAACTGTCTCTTAGTAAATACTCTCACCGGATACCAAGCAGCGAAAAATCCGATCAACAATACAGCACCTAAAATGAAAACAATATCTGCTGCTTGTATTTGTATCGGATAAGCATCTACTACATAACCTTCTGTTAATTTTACCAATGAGAATTTAGCTTGCAGCCAACAAATTAGTGTTCCTAATAGTAAACCGGACAACGTACCAACAAGTGTGATCATCATTCCTTCCACTAAAAATATCCTGCGAATTAATTTTATACCGGCACCCATGTTCCGCAAAATAATAATGTCTTTTTTCTTTTCCATAATAAGCATTGTTAATGAGCCAATTACATTAAACGTCGCTATTATCAATATAAACACCAATATGATAAAAGTCCATAATTTTTCTGATTTTAATGTTTTGTAAAGCATCGCATTTTGTTGTTCGCGATTTTTAACTGCAAATTTATCACCAACTGCGAAACTAATTTGTTGTTGAATTTGCTCTTTGTTTGAATCGGGTTTTAATTTTAGTTCAACAGAAGTAACTTCTGAAGTATAGTCCAACAGCTCACGTGCTTTATCAATATTCATGATCACATATTTGTAATCAAATTCATCATTAATGGAAAACTCCCCTGCCGGATAAGTTTTTAACTCATTCAATCCATCTTCCGGATTAAGGGAATTAGTGTTCCCTCGTTTAGGTGCATAGACGGAAATAGGTGTAAATACATCGTTGGGGCCGGTTTGTAATACATAACTAATGCCTTTGCCAATGACAATATTGTTTTTTTGAATATTAAAATTTCCATCACGGATAAGGGAATCGAAACCACTCATTTTCTCAAACTCCTTGCTAACGCCTTTAATTGTCGCGATACATTGTTTATCCTTAAACTTCAATAAGGCATTGCCTTCCATCACTTCGGTGTAATAAGCAATCCCTTCTATTTTTTTTAATGAGCTTATCTCCGCTGAATTAGGATCAAATGTTTTTCCTTGTTTCAGCGTGATCTGAATATCTGGGTCAAAGGAATTGTAAAGTGATTGTACCAACTCCGATAAACCATTGAATGCTGAAAGTACTATAATAAGCGCCATTGTTCCAATGCAGACACCCGCCACTGAAATGCCCGAAATAATATTAATGGCATTGTGTGATTTTTTGGAAATCAGGTAACGCTTTGCTATGAAGAAAGGTAGGTTCAAATTGATTGATAGTTGATAGTTGGTAGCAAGCGTATTGTCACATCAGCACATAATCAAATCTTCAAATCATTTTTTTAGAAGTTCATCAATCCGCAAAGCATAATCCAACGAATCATCCTGAAAAAAAACAAGGTTAGGAATAATTCGTACTTGTTTTTTTATGCGATTCGATAATTTCATTCGTATCTCTTTTGTATGCTCCTGAATCAATTTTAATAAAATTTTTGTGTCCGGCACATTGAATAAACTTACATATACTTTAGCGATACCAAGGTCGGGACTTACGCGTACTTGCGTGACTGTGATAAGCGCATTGCCAAACAGTATACGTGTTTCGCGCTGAAAAATTTCACCCAATTCTTTTTGTATTAACCGCGATACCTTTAGCTGACGTGTTGAATCCATTTTAACTTTAATTAAGAAATCAAATTTAACAAATAAACCGCTACAAATACTATATTTGCAGGTGTTCATTTTTATCGTTATTCTAAGCACAACGGATGAGAAAATTTTTCGGTGTACTCCGATATGTAAAAGGTTACTGGCGGTACGGGATATTGAATATTGTTTTCAATATTTTGTCGGTAGTTTTTTCCTTGTTTTCTATCGCGATGTTATTCCCCTTTTTAAAAGTTTTGTTTTCTAACGATCCCAAACAGATTGCGGAGATTATATCCAAAGGAAAACCCGTTTATAGTTTCTCAACGGATGGAATTATTAATACCATAAATTATATGATGGCTCATGCCGCTGAAGATCATGGCAAACTTAGTGTACTCATCGGAATATGTTTGTTTATCGTTGCAACTATTTTCCTGAAAAATTTATTTCGTTACCTCGCAATGTATTTTTTATCACCAATCCGCAATGGCGTGGTGCGTGACATGCGTAATAAATTATTCGCAAAAACACTCAGCTTACCCTTGTCCTATTATTCTGAAGAACGCAAAGGAGATATTATGAGCAGGATGACAACCGATGTTCAGGAAATAGAATGGAGCATTATGCAGTCGTTAGAAATGATCTTTCGTGAACCACTTACGATCGTAGTTTTTTTAGTAATGATGTTTGCAATAAGTATACAGTTAACAATAGTCGCTTTTATTTTATTGCCACTTACTGCTTTACTGATAGGAAGAATAGGAAAAAGTTTAAAGCGTTCCGCTTCCAAAGGTAAAGATAAAATGGGCATCCTACTTTCCATCATGGATGAAACATTGGGTGGATTAAGGATCATCAAAGGTTTTAATGCCGAAAAAAATGTGACTAAAAAATTTTATACTGAAAATGAGCAATACACGAATATTTCTGTTCGCATGTATCGCAAAGTGGATCTTGCATCGCCACTGAGTGAATTTTTGGGAGTTACTGTTTTGGTTGTTATTCTTTATTTAGGCGGCAAAATGGTGATACAGGATCAAACAATGGATGGGGCTCTTTTAATTATGTATCTCGTTATGTTCTCTCAATTATTAACTCCCGCCAAATCATTTACAAGCGCTTATTATAGCGTTCAAAAAGGTTTGGCTTCATCCGATCGTATTGACCATGTATTAAATGCTGAAGTAACAATTCAGGATGTTGTGGGCGCTACACCACTCACAAAATTTGAAAAAGAAATAGAATATAAAAATGTATCATTTGCTTATCGCGAAGGAGAAGTTGGTTGGGTGCTAAAAAATATTAATTTAAAAATAGAAAAAGGAAAGACCATTGCGCTTGTTGGGCAATCAGGTTCCGGAAAAACTACGTTGGCAGATATGCTACCGCGATTTTATGATACTACACAAGGTGAAATATTAATTGATGGCATCGCGATAAAAAAAGCGAAATTAAAAGATATCCGTGAGTTGATGGGCATTGTAACACAGGAATCTATTTTATTTAATGATACCGTTTATAATAACATCGCATTTGGAATAGAGAATGTAACGGAACAGCAAGTGATGGAAGCTGCTAAGATCGCGAATGCGCACGAATTTATTTCACAAATGCCGGAAGGTTATCAAACTAATATTGGCGACAGAGGAAATAAACTGTCCGGCGGACAACGCCAACGCATGAGCATAGCACGCGCAGTATTAAAAAACCCACCTATTTTAATTTTGGATGAAGCCACCTCAGCATTAGATACTGAAAGCGAACGCTTGGTGCAAGATGCGTTGAATAAACTGATGAAAAATCGTACATCGGTTGTAATAGCACACCGTTTATCCACCATACAACATGCGGATGAAATTATTGTAATGCAAAAAGGTGAAATTATTGAACGAGGAACACATTCCGAATTACTTAATAAAAATGCAGCCTACCGCAAATTACATGACCTGCAATCGTTTGTCTGACGGGATTGGTATTCAATATTGTTTTGAATGTATAAAAGAATATTTTAAAATCTACTTTTTTTAAGTATAATCGAACTTATGTTACTAATAAAATTTTTATCCCAATGAAAAAAGCATTATAATTATAAATAAGAAATTAATTTGTTCGAAAAAACCTGAAACGACTATTTCCACCCTAGATCTGTTGGGTAATGAAGAGGCTTTGCTGACAACTAATCTGAGCCTACTTTTGAAAACAGTAAATTACATGGAGAGGAAAAGACAATAACGGCAAATAAGATCGCTTGGATTTTATATTCTTCTTTCGTCCTACTTTCCTGCTATTGCTGTTAATGATTAACCCTTTTCTAAAGATCCGGACAGGTTTGCTATTAAACAGGATTCATTTAAAATGGCCGGTGTTGTACCTGTTGTATGTTTGACCGTATATAAAATATAAACTTCAATTACAAAATAATGAAACTAACAACTATATCCTTTGTATTCTGTTTTACGGTTACATCTTTTTTAACCATAAATGCACAATTTACCGGAGATTATAAATTTCCAGTAAATACAATTTACAATTACGGCAAGGTGCCTGCTAATAAAAACCATTCTGATGCATTGGCGGCATACAACGCATGGAAAACAACGTATGTAGAAAGTTCAACCTGCGTTAGTGGAGGGTATCGGGTTAAGTTCGATTCTCCTAATGACAATCAAACAGTTTCGGAAGGTATTGGATATGGAATGTTACTATCTGCATATGCCGGAGATAAGCCTTTGTTTGATGGTTTGTGGAAATATTATAAAGCTTTTCTGAATTCAAACGGCATCATGCATTGGAAAGTAAATACTTCCTGCGGAATTGTAAATCAAAACGGAGCAACCGATGCAGAGTTAGATGTAACAATGGCTTTATATGTTGCTTGCTGGCAATGGGGCTTGGGTTCCGGTCAATACTTAACAGATTGCAAAGCAATGATTCAAAAAATTAAGCTGCACGAAGTAGAACAATCAACTAATGTTTTAAAACCAGGAGATCAGTTTGGAGGAACAGATTTAACTAACCCATCCTATTTTTCTCCTGCGTATTACCGTTTGTTTGGAAAAATAACCAACGATGCTACATATTGGAATGCCGTTGCAACAAAAGGATATGCAGTAATAAACGCAGCAAAAAATGCAACCACAGGGCTTGTTCCCGATTGGTGCAAAGCTGATGGCAGCTCAGCCCCTTTAGCTTCTCAATACGGATACCATGCGGGAGGAAATAATTTTTTCTTTGATGCAATTCGCACTCCTTTTAGAACAGGTATTGATTACCTATGGTATGGAACTCCTGAAGCTAAAACTTTTTGTGAAAAAGTTACCGATTTCGTAAAAAACACTGTTGGAGGATCTCAAAATCTTGGTTCTGAGTATTCACTTGCAGGAAATAAATTAGACAACTCCCACAGCAATGCTTTTGTCGGATGTTTTGCTGTAGCCGCAATGGCAACTGATCGTGTAGATCCTTCTTACCAAATTCATTTGAATACTTCTTATACAGATGATATCAATACAAATCCGGGATCGGGACAATATTTTAATGCCACATTAAAAGCAATTACGCTATTCGTGATGACAGGGAATTTTTATCTCCCTCCACCCGACCAATGTGATGCGCCTGATTTGGGTCCTGACAAATCACTTTGCAGTGCTTCAAGTATTTTACTCAATAGCATGCTTCCTACTTCTACCAACGGCGTTACGCGAACATTTGAATGGAAAAAAAATGGCGTTACAATTTCCGGAGCTACAGCGCCTACTTACACTGCTACTTCAGCTGGAGTGTATGAAGTAATTGCCCGATTAGGTTCATGCGTGAGAAAAGATTTAATCGAAGTGTTCACTGTGAATGTAACGCCGAACTTTACTTTTATTAATACCGCAGGACAAGTTGCTTTCACCGATGCATCTGCTGGGGGGCCAGCAAGCTGGTCATGGAATTTTGGAGACGCTTCGCCTTTAGATATAACACAAAATCCTATACATAATTATAGTGCAGCGGGTCTTTACAATGTAGTGCTTACAGTAAAAAATATTTGCGGAACAACGTATACGGTAACCAATCAAGTAACTATTGGAGCTCCTGGGGGAGTTGCAGGATGGGTACAAGGAGATTTTACAACTTCCAATTATCTAAACGTTTGGGTGTATCACGATGACACTAAATATCCACCGGCATCCGGAGGAATTACATTGGATCAAACAAGTTGCAAAGAAGTAATTATAAAAGTTCCTGCAACAGTAAAACAATTTGAATATGTATCGATTGCATTTAAAAAGGCATCGAACCCGTTTCTACTCGACCTTTCAAAATATCCTTATGTGAGGATGAGAATTAAAATTGATAAAGCAATTGATAGCTTGCGGGTTGATTTACAAAATGGAACACCTAATTATGGAGCTACCAGCAAAAGCCCACTTTATATTAAAGGGCCAAAGAATACTTCGGGAGGATATGACAAAATTCCTGCAAATGTTTATTTTGTAACTACACTCGATTTTACCGGAAAATTTATTACCTATCCAAACACTGCAATGGATCCTACAAAGATTGAACAGCTTTCATTTATGCCTGCTGCACAATTTAATCCACCTGCAGTACCGGTTGCATACAATTTAACTGTTGATTGGGTAATTGCAGGATATGAAAATCTGCCGAAACCCGTTTCAAAAATAGCGGACAAAATGATTTGTCTTGGAGGAAGTGTCATCATAAATGCGGATAATTGCGCAGCAGAATCTTACGTTTGGAGCACAGGAGAAACAACCGCATCCATTACTGCTACAACAATTGGAACATACATTGTTAAGCTAACAAACTTTGGAGGAACAACCATTGATACCATTCTTGTAACACAAGCCGATCCGATCAGTGCAGGATTTGTTTCATCAGCAATTGGCAATGTAGTTTCATTTACTGATGGATCAACAGGAGCGACAACATACGCTTGGGACTTCGGTGATCCTGCATCCACCACTGCAAATACATCTGCACTAAAAAACCCAAGCCATACTTTTTCTACACCTGCAACATATTCCGTTTGCTTAACTGTAACCGGGCCATGCGGCACACAAAAAAGTTGTCAGCCAGTAACCACAACATCAGTGGGTATTTCAGAAGCGCAGCAAGGTTTTTTATTCCACGCATTTCCAAATCCTTTTACCGATCAGGTAACCCTGCTTGTAAATGCAGCCACTACTGAATCTATCCAAATAAAAATAACCGATATCCAAGGAAAAAAAGTACAAGCAGTTGAAACAACAACAAACACAGCGATTGTTTTAGGAGAAAATTTTTCACGGGGACTTTATATTATTCAGGTGATAAGCGAAAAAAACACATCTGTATATAAAATTAATAAGCAGTAAAAATGATGAAAAAGATTGCTGTACTTACATCCGGAGGAGATGCACCTGGAATGAACGCTTGCATTCGCGCAGTTGTTCGAACAGCTTTGCATTATAAAGTAGAAATAGTTGGAATTATGCGGGGATATGAAGGAATGATAAACGGAGAATTTATTCCGCTGCGTTCTTCTTCAGTTGCAAATATTATTCAGCGCGGAGGAACAATTTTAAAAACTGCACGCAGCACACATTTTATTACAAAGCAAGGAATGAAGCTTGCAGCAGGTCAGCTGAAAAATAATGACATTGATGGTGTAATTGTAATTGGTGGTGATGGAACATTTAAAGGAGCAGCAGAATTCAGCAAGCTCTATCCAATACCATTCATCGGTGTGCCGGGTACTATTGACAATGATCTGGCGGGCACTGATTTCGCAATAGGTTACGATACAGCATACAATACCGTTGTTGATGCTGTAGATAAAATTCGCGATACGGCAGAATCGCACGATCGTTTGTTTTTTGTTGAAGTGATGGGACGCGATGCCGGACTGATTGCGTTACAAAGCGGCATTGGCGTAGGGGCTGAAGCAATTCTTCTTCCTGAACGATCGACAGATATAGAAGACTTAATGAAGAGATTAGAGAAAGGACGAAAAAATAAATCATCCAAAATTATTATTGTGGCCGAAGGCGATGAAGCCGGAGGAGCTTTCGCTATAGCAAAAAGAGTAAAAGACAAACTCAGTTATTACGATACACGCGTAACAATATTAGGGCACATTCAACGCGGTGGAAGTCCT
>JBBSPS010000191.1:0-8010 GCA_038258655.1 Bacteroidia bacterium | reverse complement strand
AGTAACTGTTTAAAATTTATTCAAAATTAATTTTAAGGAAGCCAAATAAAGCATTGCTTGACTGGATTCGAGTAAATACTCAAAATCTTTACTTAATCGCCTAAAATTTTCTAACCAAGCAAATGTTCGTTCTACTATCCATCTTTTAGGACTTACTTTGTTTGTTGTGCTATCTTTTATTTTAGGCGATATTTTAAGTTCGTAGTTGTAGCTGCGTTTTGCTATTTCTATTAACTCTCCCCTATAGCCACAATCAGCATAAATCACCTTTATACCATATACATTTTCATTCAAGCTTTTTAGTACCAAATGCGCTCCTTTACTATCATGTATATTTGCTACATGGACAATATTTGTTATAATATTACCCATGGTATCTACCATAATATGGCGCTTTCGACCTTTTATTTTTTTGTTCCCATCAACACCTCGCAATCCACCTCTACGTGTTGTTTTAACAGATTGGCTATCTATTATCGCTACTGAACATTGTGCTTTTTTATTGCTTTTTTTTCGCACTCTTTCCCTTGCCATATCATTCAAATGCACGAAGAGTTCTTCATCCCTCCATTTTGAAAAATAATAATACACTAGCTCTCATTTTGGATACTTATCTGGTAACATGCGCCAATGGCAGCCTGTTTTTAACACGTAAAAGAACGCTTCAAATATTACTCGTAAATCATGTTTTCGTTTCCGACCTGTTGAGGGAACAAAATTTTTTATAACTTCCCATTGGGATTCGGTTAAGGCTTTTGCATTCATTTTATTTAAGATTTGGTAACCCTAAATAATTTATAATGCTTTTGCCTTTTCCGCTCCCTATAACATTTTTCTCAACAGAAATTTAAACAGTTACTTAATAAATTCTTTGCAATTTTCTTGAAGCATTTCAAATTTCTGTTGAGTCTTCTTAGTTGGTTCGAATTCGTTGAAGTGCAATATTATCTTCGTTTTTTTTAATAAGATATTACCTAAGTGCTCATTTATTTTTTGAAGAAGTCGAATTGGACTTCCTGCCACATTATTTGAATCATATCCAGGTCCTGCAAAAAAATCAAAAATATGAATTTCAGGAACGTGAGATTGCATTACAAATGTTGGAATCCAAGCTTGTGCATAGTCTTCAAAGATTTCAAGTTTTGTTATTGTTCCTTTGTCAAACGGTTCTATATGTATATTTTTTGCTCCCATTCTTAATCATCTTTTTTACTCATTTTATAAATATATTTTATTTCCCCATCTCCACTCTAAACGATTGCAAAAACCGAATCATACTATCAATATTAAGATCTTGAGGTTTAAATTCACCAATATTTAAGCTGCATACAAAGCTCCATACTTCTAAAATGTTTTCTGCTTTAACGGTGTAAGGAGAATAAGTAACATTATCCGAATGAAATTCAAACGTATCAGTCGATTTTTTCTTATCACCATAAATGCGTTTATAAACCACACCATCTTCTTTGGTAAGTACAATATATGTTTGCCCGAATTTTATTTCGCTTAATGATTCTACATATTTTCCGACCACAATGGTTCCATCTTTTAAAGGGGGCATAGAATCCCCTTTGATGGAAAATGCACGGTGTTTACCTGTTATTTTAAAAGGTAAATTCATAATAGGCAATTCCTCAATAAACTGAGGATCGGCATAACCGGTTAAATAACCTGCTATTGCTTTTAATGGAACAACTTCCACCATATCATTGTTTTCCTTATCCACCATAATGGGAAACAATATCCGGTTAGAACCGATCTTTAATAATCCGGCAGGATCTGTTTTTGAAAAATCCGCACGAACTAATGCGTCAATAGCTACATGAAAATAGTCCGCTATTTTAATTAATAGTTCATACGGAGGTTCGGCTCTTCCTTCTTCATAAGAACCTAATCTGGAACGTGAAATATCCAAATGATCGGATAATTGCATCTGAGATAGTTTTTTTAGTGCTCTCAGAACACTAATGTTTTTGGCTATTTTTGACATTGCTAAATATATTTGCACAATATTACTAATTATATTAGTAACTTGCAAGCCGAAATGAAAGATTATTTGTTTGTTCCCGCACGTGCGGGATTAATTAAATACGATATCTGCATTGGGGCGCTGTTTCAATAAAAAATAAAACCACAGCCATGGTGATTAAAATAAGTTGAACCGCCCCGATGTATGAATCGTTTTACTCAAAATGAATAGCAACTCCCTCACCATACAAACCGAATCCCGCGTATTATTTATTGATATGAATAGTTTTTTTGCCAGCTGTGAGCAACAAACTAATTATTGGTTGCGTGGTAGGCCTGTTGGTGTTTGTGTTTACACCGGAAAGTTCGGTTGTGTAATTGCACCATCCATTGAAGCAAAAAAACGTGGAGTAAAAACAGGAATGCGTTTGAATGAAGCCATTTTATTATGCCCCGAATTGGTTCCTTTAGAAACTAACCCCGCACGTTACCGTGATTTTCATGTAAAGATAATTAATGTGTTAAAAAAATATTCCAATGATGTTATACCTAAGAGCATTGATGAAGCAGTTGTGAATTTGAATGATTATAAATTAGTTTATAAAGATGTAGTGGCTGTAGCGAAAAAAATAAAAGAAGATATTAATAATGAAGTAGGGGATTGGCTACAATGTTCTATAGGAATTGCGCCTAATGCTTTTCTTGCAAAGCTGGCAAGTGATATTCAAAAGCCTAATGGCTTAACTATTATCACTCCCGAAAATATCGATAGTGTTTTAAGTAAACTGCGATTAAAAGATCTTCCGGGCATTGCAAGCAATATGGCAGCGCGATTGGAAAAAGCGGGAATATATACACCACTTGAATTGCGCCATACATCGGCTGAACGCTTACGTATCATCTGCAAAGGAGTGGTGGGTGATTATTGGCACAAACGTTTGAACTTTCAGGAAGTGGATATGAGGGATAGCGATTATAAAAGCATGCAAGCCATGCGTCACATATCAAAGGTGCAACGCAAAACATTGCATGGTGTGGAAGAAATTTTATTAATGCTTTGTTTAACGTTGGAAAGACGAATGGTGGATAAAAATGTATTTTGCAAAACCATCGGTTTTCATGCACGGTATGAAAGTGGTTATAGTTACAGCGATAATATAAACATTAGTATTCCCATGCAGGATGGAACAGATATATTGAAAGCATTGAGAAAGCGCATGAACGATTTTGAAACTGTAAATAAATGTGAGGCAGTTATCAGTACCAATATTATTTCATTAAGTATTTATGTAGGAAGTTTTGTGGATGGAGATATGGTGCAATATGGATTATTTGAAGACAATACCAGAAAAGACAAACTTCGGAAAACGGTGTATGGTTTAAAAGATAAATTCGGGTTTAATAAATTAATGCGTGTTGCTGAAATGAAGGATGGAATAGTGCAAGATGTGATCGGTTTTGGATCCATCAAAGATCTGCATGATGAGATAGAGTAAAAAATGACCAAAACCATGGAAACGCAGAGAATATAGGGAATCATAGAGAATAGTACTTAACAATATATAAATATATAGTGCCGAATTATTTATAAATTTCCAAAAAAGTAACCACACCCAAAACATTTTTTGCTGGATTAATCTCCGAGAAACTTTGTGTTCGCGCTGTCCATTGTGAATAAAATACTTCCTTCCAATATTCTTAAATCTCCTATATTTACAATCCAATTTTACTACATTCTTATCATGATGAGATCAACATTTTTTACACTTGCATTAACTATAGTTGCGATCAATACATTTGCGCAATTTCCGGAAAACAACTATCAAAACGTAACTAATCAGTATTATTGGAAAAACCGTAAACCCGATGCAGCGTATTGGCAACAAGATGTGTATTATAAAATAAATGCATCAATAGATGACAAAGCTGATATTGTTGATGGTTCGGAAGAATTGACGTATTGGAATAATTCGCCGGATGAATTATCTTTTGTTTATTTTCATTTATACAACAATGCACAGGCAAAAGGTTCTTATTTATCCGACTTGTATAAAAACAATAATGTGAAACTAAAATTTGGTAAATATGAGCAACAGGGTTTAGGAACCAACGTTTCAAAAATTACGATGAATGGCATTGAATTAAAAACAGAATTAGACAACACTGTATTAAAAGTATTCCTTCCAACACCTTTGAAACCAAATGAGAAGATCACATTGAAAATTGATTTTAAAACGTATTTCGACAACGGAACAATTCGTAATCGTATGAAAATGTTTAACGCATGGGGGTTTAAACATTATGATGTTGTGCATTGGTACCCGCGCATTTCGGTGTATGATCGTAAACTTGGTTGGGATACCGACCAACATATGGATCATGAATTTTATGGGGATTTTGGAACGTTTGATGTCGCATTCTCTTTGCCAAACAATTATATAGTAGAAGCAACCGGGACTCTATTGAATCAAAATGAAATGCTACCTGCCGACCTTCGTTCAAAATTAGATATTAAAAATTTCAAAAATAAACCTTGGAACGAAAAGCCATCAGTAATTATTACGCCTGATGGAAGCACCAAAACATGGAAATATCATGCTGAGAATGTACACGATTTTGCGCTCACTGCCGATCCAACGTATCGTATCGGAGAAGCGGAATGGAATGGGATAAAATGTATTTCGCTTGCAGAAGAACCCCATGCTGCACATTGGCAAAATGCGGCTGAGTATGCCGCAAAGGTTATCAAAGTAAATTCTGAAGATTTCGGAATGTATGGTTATCCGAAAATGGTTGTAGCCGATGCCCAAGATGGAATGGAATATCCAATGCTTACATTGGATGGAGGTTTTGATCCGGGTTATCGCGATTTGTTGTCGCACGAAATCAGTCATAATTGGTTCTTTGGGATGGTTGGCAGTAATGAAACTTACAGAGCAGCGTTGGATGAAGGTTTTGCACAATTCTTAACTAGCTGGACATATGAACGCATTGATGGTGTTCAACGTGTAAAATACAATCCTAAATCAAATTATGTTCAGCGTTTTACGGAACCAGATTTTGTACGTAACAGTGAAGTGTACAATGGTTATATAGGAAGCGCGGCAAAAAATATAGAAACATTTATTGATGTACATTCCGATATGTATAATGGGGCATTGCTGCACGGTGGCGGTTACGGGCAGGTGTATATGAAAACGGCCGTCATGCTTTACAACTTGCAATATACGTTAGGGGATTCACTTTTTAGATCAGCGATAAGTCATTATTTTAATCAATGGAAATTCGCGCATCCATATTTAGAAGATTTCAGAAATTCAATTATTCAATATACTCATGTTGACCTGAATTGGTTTTTTGATGAATGGATAGGAACTTCTAAAACCATTGATTATGCTGTAAAATCAGTTAAGAAAGGAAAAGAGAAAAACGAATATGAAATTAAATTCAGGCGCTATGGAATGCAAATGCCACTTGATTTTGCGGTGATAGGTACAAACGACAGTGTTTATAATTATCACATTCCGAACAACTGGTTCACAAAAAAAACAACCGCGAAAGTATTACCACGTTGGATAGGTTGGGATAAGGTAAAACCTGAATATACTGCAACAATAGTAATACCAAGCAATATAGTAAATGTAATTATTGATCCAAGCACGCGTTTAGCGGACGTAAATATGTTGGATAACAATCAAAAATTTCCTGTAAAATATCGTTTTGATTCTAAAATTTATAATCCATCCGACTGGACACGCTATGAGTTGTATACTCGTCCTGATATTTGGTATAATGGCTACGATGGTTTAAAAATAGGATTGAATATGAATGGAAATTACATGAATTACAAACATATTTTTGATGCCACTATTTGGTTCAATACCGGCATTGCGCAAAATTATTTGGATTCCACCACAGCGAAATCAGCAAAAAATTTATACGACAATGTGAGTTTTCGGATCAATTACCGAACAGCTACCGATCGTTTTATGAAAGGATCTTCGGTTTATTTATCCGCTAAAGCATTGGATGGTTTAAATGCATACGTTGTTGGCTTCGATAGAAAAGATATAAGAGGAAAAAATAAAGTATACATGTATTTTAAATCTATGTATAGGAAAGGATTGAATGACCTGCCATATTTATTATTGCCTAAGGAGTGGACACCCAATCAGCTGAACAATACCATTAACATTGGTATTGAGCATACATATACTTACACGACAGGTACCGGCAACATTAATTTAGGGATGCGCTCCACAGCACTTTTGAGTGATTATGATTATCAACTGATCAATCTGAATGTAATCAATCGTACACGAATCGGTAAATTGAATTTGAATACTCGGGTAGTTGGACAATATGGAACAGGAAAAAATTGGGCAAGTGAATCATCTTTATTTTTAGCGGGAGCAAATCCTGAAGAAATGATGGAAAATAAATATACCTGTTCACAAGGTTTCTTTGATCCAAGTTGGGCTACAATTGGTACAACAACAAATTATTTTCAACATGGAGGTGGGCTTAATTTACGTGGGTATTCAGGATACTTGGCTCCGCAAATTCAAAGTGATGGAAGTGTTGTATATACGTATAAAGGACAAACCGGTGCTGCTGTGAATGCTGAATTGGAGTTCGATGGGCTTTTAAGAATTAAGAAACAAAACGGGCTTACACGTACATTTAAATTGACCACTTATTTATTTGGTGATGCAGGCATCATTAATTACAATACAGTAGCGGATGATGTTTTAAAAATGAGTGATGTACGTGTTGATGCAGGTTTGGGATTGGCATTAACGATCAATAAATTCGGGACGCTGCAAACTGTTAATCCGTTGACCATACGTTTTGATATACCATTTTTCTTAAATAAAATTCCGGCAACGGATAAAGATTATTTGCAATACCGATTTGTAGTAGGAGTAAGCAGGGCATTTTAAAATCGGCATTCGGGACATAATTTTTTTGTCATTCCGAGAGAAGCGAAGAATCTTGCTTCTTTAATTGAAAGATTTCTCCTGCGGTCGAAATGAACATTAAGGAAAGTATAAAAAATAAAATAAAAAAAATGAAACAATTATTTATCGTCGTTTTTACAATCGTTACAGGATTTTCGATAACTGCTCAAACAAACGAAGAGCAATATGCGAAAGCATATAAATTAAGATTGGAATATAAATATAAAGAAGCGTTCCCGCTTTTTCAGGGATTGCTTAAAACGGATTCAAGCAACATAAATTATTTGCAGAATGCGAGTTATCTCTATTCGAAATACGGATATTATTATGTTCCACAAGCCGAAAAAATGAATTATTACAAAGCGGCAGAACACCTAGCAAAAAAAGCGATCAAATTAAATGAAGCAAATGCAGATGCGCATTATGTATATGCAGGTGCATTGGGGCGCATCAATGAAAATGCAAGTTCAAAACAAAAAATAGCGAATGCGAAATTGATAAAATCAGAAGTGGATAGAGCTATTACGCTGAATCCAAAATTAGCGGGCGCATATCATATACTGGGTCGTTGGCACAGGACTATTGCAGGATTTAATGTTATTGAAAAAGCAATGATCAATTCATTTTTTGGCGGCGTTCCTTCCGGAGGTTCATACGATGATGCTTTAAAAGCTTTTATGATGGCTGTAAATATTGAACCAAAATATATGAATCATCAATATGAATTGGCTGAAACCTATTATGAAATGGGGAAAGAAGTGGAAGCCAAATTATGGGCACAAAAGGCTTTGGAAACAACTCCTACAAATGAGGATGATAAAAAAGCAAAAACGGATTGTGAAGCGTTATTGAAAAAGTTGAAGTAAGCTTTAACCGCAAAGGACGCAGAGCTTTTCGCAGAGAGAGCCGCTGAGAAAAAAATCAATAACGTCCTAAACGTTTTTTTAATTAAAGTAAACCTATTGATTTGATTGCAAATAAAGATAACCAAGATGCAATTTTAAAAAAGAACCCCTTGTATTAAATTTTTAGGAGGATCGTTGTGTTGCTCAAATGGTTTATCAAGCCAATCCTGTAAATT
>JBBSPS010000190.1:0-8038 GCA_038258655.1 Bacteroidia bacterium | reverse complement strand
AACGGTCTTGTATATGAAACGTAGCGTGTAAATAGACGCTAACCTTTCGGATTATGCACGAGCCGAATTTTTTAATTTTCTTTTTATCTTATTTTCTCAAAAAGCCAAATTAAAAAATTTGGCGGACTTCGCAAATATACACGAACCTCTCGGAAAGCCTGTAATAGCTATGTTTTATATACGTTGTTGCCTGCCGTTTTTCCCATTCTTGATAAGTTTTTCAGTTTCGATTTACTCTATTTATAATACTCTTTTAATTCATCATTTCTTTCTGATTTATTAATTTTTTGCGTATTTCAAATTTTAATCAATTAGTAATTTAGAAAATTCCTCCTTGCTAATCTCAAAATAACTATTATCTAAATTTTCATTGGTATCATAATCATTATAGCCTTGTTTTCTACGTTTGCCAAAGTAACCGTACATTAATCTGAACCTTACTATTTCCTCGTCATTCAGAGTTTGTGCATTAAATAGAAATGAAGGAGAGATATTTATGGTCTTTACCGTTGAACCTCCTTCTTTTATTATATTTAAAAGAGAATTGAGTGATTCCATTAGACTTTTGTAAACCTCCCCATCGTTAGCGACTTTAATCGAGAAATCCTTTCCTTCTTTACGTTCAATGTTTTCTTTAAGTAATTGGTAATCGGCTGTTGTTAATATTGCGTACCTTGTTCGTCTCGAGGGTGTCCATCCTGAGACATATGTATATCCCTCATCTTCATAGTAACCATATACCTGTCTGTATACTATAACATAATATTTTTCGCTGTCTTTCGTAATTTTCACTATTTGGATCCACTCGAAATTTTGATCATAATGAGATAAATCAGAAAATGAATAAATCTTCTTAGTAGCTAAAACATTTTTATTTTCAACCCATTTTCCACTTGTATTATTTTTCATCCATCCTTTGGCAATAGTTAATTTTGGTGATTCTTCAACTATTTCAAATATTTTATTATCTTCTCTTTTTTGAGCTATTGCTATAATTGAATTCAGTAAAAGAATTAGTATAAATATTTTTTTCATAATTTGTAGCCTTTAAAATTGCTTAACATTTCATCATTCTCAAGCATAAGCTCAAAGTTTTTTCCTGTTAATTTTTTCATACATATTGCAGTACTTCTACCCAAATCATCAGTAGCTAATATATTGCACAATGGGTCGGTTCCTATGTGTTGAGTGGGTGTGTAATTATAAATTGTTCCATCTGCTAATTCAAGAATAAAAGTATTGTCATACTTTATAGTGAAAAATGCTTTTTCTTCTAATTCCCGACCATTCATTTCTGTTAAAACAAACTTTGGTGGTCCACTATATTGTTTTTCACTTTTTGAGTTATTCAGACACGAGCATAATATTATTGCCGTAAATATTAATAATAGTATTTTTTTCATAACTTCAAATTTTATTTACTGATCTCTTCTATTAAATTTGCTATTTGTGGTAATTTTTTAGTGGATATATCTTAGCAATTGATTATTTCTCCATTATTAGATGTTCTTTCATTTTTTTTCCGATTGCTGTAACCCAAATTACAGTTTCTCCACCGGACACAACATATTTTTCAGAAGATTTCCAATCATTTTGGTCAGCAACTTTTACAGGATTATAACCAAAACCTAATATTCCAACATTGATTAATGGAGCTTCATCTTCATTAGGGGATTCCTCCGTTAAGGTTTCTTTTTCAAAAGTATCAATTCTGGATTCAAGAAAATATTCCAAATCTTCTCGGAAAATTTTCTGAATTATTGAAGCTCCACGTAAAAATTCTTTGTACGTTATTTTTTCTTCTAAAAAAACTCGAAAAAATTGAGCGACATATTTTGAGTCAAAATGGTCATCACATTTATCCAAAATATAAATTAGTTTTTCTCCAACTTTTATTTTCTTTCCAATTTTTGTATCAATATCAGAAATCATACTTGCTCTTTTCTTTGGGTCAATAACTTTTATTTCCGCCAAAAATGTAATCAGTTTTTTAATGAATAGCCTATTTCTAATTTCGAAAGTTGTTTTAGTTAATCCGACAATAGTATTAATTATTGGAATCTCTTTGAGGATTCCTTCTGTCAATAATGAGTCAGTAAAAGTTTCTGCGAGAATGATTGAAACATTATGTAAATCGCTATCCTTAATTGTTTCGATTAATGCGTTATCAATTTTCTTTAATTCGTTCACGGTAGTTTTGTTTAATGGCTGGCAACGGTCTTGTGTATGAAACGTAGCGTGTAAAAAGACACTAACTTTTCGGATTAACACAGAGCCGAATTTTTTATTTTTATGTTTAATTTTCTTTTATAAATATAACCAAATAAAAATTTGGCGTACTTTTTAAATATACAAAAACCTCTCGGAAAGCCTATAATAGCTATGTTTTATACACGTTGTTGTAAGTAGTGCTTTTCACGTTCTGCTTGGTTTTCCGATGTTTGTTATTTAGTTCATAATTGAGCGTTGGCAAGACATACTCTTTTGCAATTTTTGGCGTAGCGTTGGCTGTAGCGAATTGCGAATGTGTATGGCTTATGCGTTGGCATTATTCGGCTCAGATTTTATTAATTCACGTGCAAAATCAATGAATAATTTATATGCTTTTGTAAATGAATAATTGTCATCTGAATGTTTAACAGCTATGTTCCTTTTTACCATAGTAGAACCGACTAACCTTTTGATACTATCTGCATCATTCAATTGCTTGTTTGATTTTACAATATCAGTCCAAGAACTGTTTTTTATGTAATCGACTATTTCGTCAATGTGAAAGTCCGAAAACCCTAATTCATCCATAAAATTCTTTCCATCTTTGTCTAGTTCATAGCAGAAGATTGAGAAGAATATGCTTATATCACGAGAAGTGTTTTCATTTGTTTCTTCTGAAATTAGATAATAAAACTCTTGAGTGTTCTTTAATTCAAAACCAAACGATTTATCAAAAAATTCAGCATAGAAATCTTGATTCTCCTTTACGATATCAAAGTAAGATTCGTCAATGGTAATAAATCTTCCATCCATTAAAGATGTAACTATTTGTTTGTGTTTATTCGGATACATTTTCCTTTTTAGTAATTTTAAGTTTTGGCATTATCAGCTCTCCTTGTTCTGTTTTAAATGAAATATTTCGGTTTTCTTTATCTTGCTGTATTTCATAATCTTCTTCAAAGATTAAACTCGTAACCATAAAATAGTTGTCAAAATCAAAGTTTTTGTTTTCGTTTTCCAATGATGTTTTACACCAAGTAAAAAAGTCGTCAACAGGAAGTTTTGAGTTTAGCTGAGATTTATATTCACTTTTATTGAAAATCCATTGCTCTACAATATCAGTTTCCTCTTCAATAAATACATCTTCTTCATTTTTAAATTGGTCAAAATACTCTTTTGTGTTTTCGTAAATAAACGGATTATAGAGATTATCTCTTGTTGTATTGAAAAGCTTTGGTGGTTTAATTCCTTTATAGCAATTTCCGTTTGTTAAGTATAAGTGAAAACCTTGTAAATATTCACTTTCTGTTCTAATTCTATCTATAAGAGGTAAAAGTTCATTGCTTAAGATAGAAGACTGTTTGCTAATATCTTTTACTACTTGCCTTAACAGATTATATAGTTTTTCAAACTGTCTTCTTATGCTTTCGTCTGTATAATCAAAACGCTTGTTGTTTGAAAATTGAGAAATACTTAGCAATTCATTATAAATTGATTGAGAATGATTTATATCTAGAATTGTGTTTAAAGGAATGATATAATAATCAATTAAATATCTCGCCTTTTGTACTTTCTCTTGATATTCTATTTTTCTAGTATTTGCTTTTAGTTCTCTAGATTCATTTAAAAGACTTATTGTGTTATTTGTGACTGCATTTGAGAATTTCTTAATCTCGTTTGCTAAAGCTTCAATTCTATCCAACAAAATGTTTTTGTCTTGATTGATGCCTTCCTTTATATTTAAAAACAAAGTTCTAATAGACTGACCAAATTTTTCAATCTCTTCTGGAAGTAAAGGTTTGAATTGTTGAAGAACAAACTCAAACAAAACGAAATAAGGTTCATTAATTACATAATCGTCATTTTGTTCAACAAGTAATTTGTGTTCAAAAAGTTGGTTTTCAATATCACTTCCAAATTCTTTAAGTGCATCAGAAACTTGACTTTTTAAGATAATTTCATTCTTAACTTGTATGTCAAAGAGTTGCCTTAACAAGTCAAAATGAGTTGCCAAAAATTGTAATATAGTTTTCGGTTCTGACTTAAACATTGATTAAAATTTCTTGTTCTAAAAATCTATTTGTACGAGCAACTTGTTCTCTAATTTGAATAACGATTGAATCTTTTGAGTTTTTAACTGTATTACTCATTTTTGCTTTGTTTCCTTTTAAAGATGCAGAATGTTTATCAAAAAGTTCATTATAATTAGTTGGCAAATACAATTGAGCATTAGTAAAAACTTCTTTTATTCGTAAATATTCATCAAGTCCATTGAAGTCAAAGTCGACAAAAACTAGAACTTCCTTAGCTCTAATCATTGAAATAGATTCTTTTCCTATTCTACCATATTTGTGTAGATATAAATACTTATTGCCTAATAATTTTTCTGCATTTAAAAAAGTTTCTAAATTTTCTACAAAACAGATGTTATCTGCGATAATTGAATTAGGAATTACAGAAAATAAACCAAAATCAAGAGTCTGTTTTTTAATATCTACAAGTTGATTATTTATTTGAACAGGATAAAAACCTCTTAACAAGAAAATTGGATTATTGTCAATTTTTGTTGCTTTTGAGTTTCTATATTTTTTAATATTTCCTGATTTGCTTTTGCTAACGTTTTGTTCTGGAAAAGATGTTTTAAAACATTTCTCAAATTCATTTTCTTTAGAAACTATAATTTTAAAACCTCTGCCAAGTTTTAATGATTCTAAAATTTCAGCACGAAGCAAGTTTTGAAAAGTATCAGATTTTAAAACGCTTTTAGGAATTGCCGATTTTGAAACCGATTTGCTTTCAAATAATAATTTATATGTTTTGAAGTCAACTTCTTTCATTACGCTTCAATCGATTTTCTTAATATAACATTTCCATTCTTCTCACTAACTACGATTTTACCTTTGTTTCTTCTTACTAGATAGTATTTGTCAAAACCATCATAAGGATGAAGTGGTGCAGCTGAAATTGGTATAAAATTATGTTCTTTGCAGAAGTTCAAAATTTCAATTCTGTTTGCTTCGTCAATAGTTCCTATTTCATCTACAAATAGAACGATTTTGTTTTCGTCATCTTTTACAATTATTTGATTAATTATTGACATAATAAGAACCAAACGAATCATTTTGTCCGTTCCATCAGATTCAATTTGATTTTTTAGGTCAACAACTTTATGTTGTCCTTTTTTATGTAAATGAAGTTTGATGTCAAACAATTCATTAAAAGAAATGTTTTTTTGGTCATCTAAGTATTTGTTCAAAACTTTTAGGTTCTCATTTTGGTCATCAAATTCCAATTCAGCTGGCGCAATATCTCGGATTTGCATTATTTTCTTTAAGTCCTTTATGAGTTTTTCGTTCTCTACAATTTCAATTTTTAAGGTATCGATATCAGAGATTTTTATTTTCTTAATTTTTGAATTGAATTGATTTGTAATGAATGAGTTAAATTCTTCAAATCTTGAATAAATTGTTCGACAAGGATTTGCAAATTGGGTTGATATATTTTTAAGCAAACCATCAATTGCCTTTTGTTTATCTTCTAATGTTACTAATTCAGAATCAACGTGTTTAATAAAATCAGTTTCACTAGCGAAAGATGTTTCTGTTTTTAGTTTTAAGCGTTCAAATAAACTATCCTTTTTGAGTTTAATTTCTCGTCTTTCTTCAAAGTTTCTTTTGAGGTTCTTGTAGATATTGTCAAGTGAATCTGTTGATTGATATTCAATAGGTTTAATTCCAAGTTGCTCAAGTTCTACTTTCCAAGTTTGGATTTCTTCAATTCTTTTTTCTTTTTTAAATATCTCTTTACTCGCTTGTTCAATAGTCTCGTTAAGTTTTCTGATTTCTTCTTCAATTAACTTAACGTCTTTAGTTGATTGTTCTTTTTGTTTTATTAGATTTTCAAATTCCACTTTAAGAGCTTCAAGCTCTTTTTCAAGAGTTGGAAGTTGTTTCAGTTTATGAATTTTTTCCGTTAAAATTTTAATTTTAAAGTTTATATCTGCTAAATCTTTTCTGTGTTTTTCTAAATCTTTGGCTATAGGTAATAACTTGTCATTTATTTCTTTTTCTTTCTCTAGTTGCTTGATTTGTTTTTTTAATTCCTCAATAGATTCTATTGGTTTTCCTTTAAAATTATTTGGCAACTCAATAGCACCATCAAATAACTTCATCAAGTTTTCTGTTTGCTTGATTTTTGCTGAAATATTATCAGAAGATAAACTGGTTATATCTTTTGAAAGGATTCTATTGAGTAACTCTTTATTTTCTTGGTTATCTGAAATTCGATGAATTAATTGATTTGAGTAGCTATCAACTTGATTTTTAATTCTTGAAATTTTAGATTCAGCTTTTTGGATATTACTTTCAATTTCTCTGCTACTAAGTTTTTGGTTTTCTATTAAAGTTATTTGACTTTCAATGTTTTTTCTGTCTTTGTCTAGGTTTTGAAAAGACTGCTCTAGAAATTGTAAATCTTCAAAAGCTTTAATCTCAAATACTAATTTCTCTTTTGAATCTAAATCTTTTTGTTTTTGTTCAATTTGATTGGTGATTTTTCCAATAAGTTGATTTAATTCTTTTTCTTTTGGATTAAGTATTTCATTTAAGTGAGTTCGTTTTTCGGTTCTTTCGGTTTTCATTTTAGAAACAGAAGTACCAAGCTCAGAGTATAAAGAAGAATATTGTTGGTTAAAAGCAAAAATTAATTCAGATAGAATGGCACTTTTTCCTTTGTATTGATTTACCAATTCCTTGAAATCAGAAAAGCTACGTTGAATACTCTTGATTACTTTTATGTCTCGATTGTGTTTTAATAAAGTTTGAATGTCTTTTTGATTTTTCTTTGAAAAAGAAACACTCTCATTTTCTTTGTTATCTGCTATAATTAAAGATTCTTTAAGTGAATCGTTGTTGATTAATTTTGAGTTTATTAAGTATTTGTAGATTTTAGAAAAATTATTGCTAATACCACGTCCATCTTGATTTACGCTTTGATTTAGCCAAACAACTCCGTTGTTTCTTTTTCCTTTTTGGTATACAAAATTAAAAACCTCAGAACGTTTAGAGAACTTTTTATGTTCAATGCCATTTGTAGCAAATTCAGATAGCAATGAGTCAAATTTTCTAATTTTTTGACCATTAGCAGTTTCCATAAAATAAAGTTCCTCTTTGTATTCGCTATCAATTTTATAGTAATCTAAATTGCCTTCGGCATTTTTCTTAACCAAAATAGAGTAGTAGCGATTTTTGAAGATTTCAAATATTATAAAACTAGAATTTATTGAAGGGAAATAATGGTTGAAAGTAGTTTTGTCTCCTGTTCGATTTCCGCTAAAAGTCATTTCTCTTCCATCAATTATAAATAGAAAGTTTAAAGCGTAAATCAGCGTACTTTTTCCGATGTTGTTTGGTCCTACAATTTGAAGAGAATTACAATTGTCAATTTCTATATCCGCTTTTGAGTATATGTCAGAGTTTAATATTATTAATCGTTTAAGCATTCAATTTTTCTGTCAATTTAAGTAATTATTATCAATTTCCTACAAAGTTGAGCGTTGGCAAGAAACAGCTCTTTTGGGTTTTTTTAGCGTTGGCTTCTGTGTCGGCAAAAAAACCAAATGTGCTGTTTGTGCGGTTGGCTTTTTTAGTTCAAATGTTCAATTTTAGCTCGATTTTCGCATTACTTACAACATGTGGATATACGTACAAATATATTCGTTATCCGTTCTTAACGGTTAAATATACATAAACCAAAATAAAAAGCTGTCTATACAAATGGTGTAACCAATCTTGTAGACAGCTTGTTTTATTTTATGACATTATTTTTT
>JBBSPS010000189.1:0-8068 GCA_038258655.1 Bacteroidia bacterium | reverse complement strand
TCTTGAAAAAGAAATTGACGCGCATTATCCCACGGAACACATTACCGATCAATTGATCTACAATACTGTTAAACAATTTATCGGTAAGATCCAACAAATACCGCCTTTGTATTCAGCCATAAAAATTGGTGGAAAAAGAGCTTATGATATAGCACGCGCCGGACAAACAGCTGAAATAAAACCTAAAGAAATTACCATAACTGAATTTGAAATTACTCGTATTGCCTTACCCGAAGTAGATTTTAGAGTGGTGTGTAGTAAGGGCACTTATATACGCTCGCTGGCTCGTGATTTTGGCGAGGCGTTGAAAAGTGGGGCACATTTAACAGCTTTATGCCGTACACGTATTGGAAGTTATAACCTGAGTGATGCTATGAGTATTGAGGAGTTTGGGAAATCGTTGTAAGCGTATTAGGTTTATTTTTTATTTAACAATTCTTCTAATTGCTTTATACGTAGGTCTTTTTCGGTGAGTACTAACTTTAATAACTCGGTATTTTGCTCATAAGTTTTTTGAAGAGTTTCAATAATTTTTACATCATTTACATAACCATTATTATTGGACTGCGGACTATTTGAAAAAAGAACATTATCACCAAAGGCAACAAATTCTCCTATAGTCATTTCTAATGTATTGCATACTTTGTCAATTATTTCATCCGAAAAATGTGTTTCGCCACGCTCCAATTTGCTATAGGCTTGTTGTGTTATGCCTAAAGAAAATGCAAGATCCTGTTGCTTAATCATCTTTTCTCTTCGTTTGGTATACAAACGTTTTGCCAATATTAAGTCGAATGTTGCGCTCATAAATTATTAATGTTTTTACAAATATACAATTGTATTTTACATTTTTACAATTGTATTTTACAAGCCAATCAAAATTTTATTAAGTGTTTGTATTTTGACATTTGTATTAATGCCATAAGGCAGCAACTTTAAAAATATAAAAAAATGAAAAAACTAGAATCATTAAACAATTCTCTATTTGAGAAATTTGAGAACAACAAAATTAACAATTTGGCGATGTGTCTTTCTGGAGGCACTATTTATAACACACAATCATCTAATGCTCCAAAGGGTGACACATTCAAAACAGGTTCTGATAACAATACTAATGATCAAAGTACAATGACCTTACCTGATGGGAAACATACTGGTGATTGGACAAAGAATGCAGCAGTAGCTGGAGGATCAGGAAGCGGTTCCGGAGGAGGGTCTGCAATAGGTATAGTTTAATTTTTAAGCTTGATACATATATTTAATACATCTGATTTTTCTAATTTAGATTTATTATTTTTAGACTTTAACATCCTAAACCAGGATGTTAAAGTCTATTTTTGATTAATTATAACGATATGCTAAAAACTATTTCATTAAATACATTTTTGTTTTTTATAACAATTGTTGCTAATTCACAATCTAACTTCGATTATTTTAAGTACAGGCAGCATTATAATAATGCTAAAATTGCTATGGCTGATAAAAAATATCCAGAAGCTCGTGCTGAATTTGAAAAATCATTTACTTATGGAAATAGTTACTTGCCTGATAATTTAGATTTAGAAGACTATGCTTCCTGTTTATTGGCCCTGGGTGATACCACAGCTACCATGGAAGCATTAAAAAAATCTGTTATGAAAGGAACTATGCCAGACGATATGCGATTAGTGAAGAAAATTTCAAAAGATCGTTGGAATAAATTTTTAGCAGATTGCCCTGATTTGATTGAGGAACGTTGGCGATCACGTTCCGCAGCAGAGATTGAGAACATCATGCAAATAATAAAGATAGATGCAATTGATCAAGCTGTTAGAAACAACTTTGATGGGAGAATCCCTAAAGAAATATTTAATAAGTTGATGAAAATTACAGATTCCATTAATTTTTATGATTTAAAAAAACTGGTGGTAGAAAAAGGAGCAAATCCTAATAGTTTTTTAATGATGCATTTGTATGGTGAAAATGAAAAATATGTACCATTTTACGATAGCATTTTAAAGAAGGGTATTTTTGAAGGCAAAACCTCCCCTGAAATGTATGTGTTTTGGTACGATAGACAAAGAATTTATGTAGAAGAAAAAAAGACCCAAGTATATGGCGAGTTTAATTTATTTGATCATGGGGACGAAAATTATTCTCCCAACCTAAACCCTATTGAAGATATTAAAAATGTGGATAAAAGAAGGGCTGAAATTGGTTTAATGTCTGTTGAGGAATCCGCTAAAGTAAAAGGGGGCGCTTTGCCGGATGAATACATCAAAATGAAAGCACAAATGAAAGCGAAAAAATAAATGTATGCTATTAATATTATCCGATGACACAGATAATTCTACAAATCATGTGATTGATTGGCTCAATTATTTTGGCATAAATCACATTCGAATTAATGGATCGTCAAAAATTATTTTAAATGATATAGTGGTTTCTGATGAGGAAGTTTCTTGGAATATTACCGTTCATGAGAATATCAATAACGATGACCATAGTGTATCATCAAAAAATATTAATAGTTTTTGGTATCGGAGAGGAGAATTATCATTAACCAAACCTTTAACAACACCTGCTCAGGTTAGTTACGCTAATTTCAGAATAGCCAAAGAAGTTAATTCATGTGTATTTGACAATCAGCTTGATGTGATTCATTTTTTATATTATAATTTACGGCATACAAAAAGCATTGGTTCCTGGTATCAGAATGATACGGTTAAATTAATTAACCTTCAAATTGCAGGTCAAATTGGTTTGTCGATACCGCTTACAACTATTGTTACCAATAAAGAATCTTTACAAGATTTTTTTCAAAAACACAAAAAATGCATCACCAAAGGGATTAAGTACAATGGAATTTATTTGAAAGATGTATTAAGCGGTGGGTGCAATACCGTATTGATTACGGATGAATTAATTAACAAAATGGAAACTACATTTGCCCCCAGTCTATTGCAAAAATATTACGATAAATTGTTTGAGTTACGTGTATTTTATTTCGATAACAAGTGTTATTCTTCTGCCATATTTTCACAACAAGATGAGCAAACTAAAATTGATTTTAGAAACTACAACGATGAGCATCCTAACAGGATTGTGCCCTATCAACTACCCTTGGATGTTGAAAAAAAATTAGTAAAATTCATGAATGAAATTAATATGCAATCGGGATCCATTGATTTGATAGTAACACCTGAATTAGATTATGTATTTTTAGAAGTGAATCCTGTAGGGCAATATAGTTGGATATCGGCTAGTTGTAACTTCCAATTAGATAAAGTAATTGCGTCATATTTTAAAAATTAATTTTATCACATTCAATAAAAATGAAATTCAAAGCGTTTATACTATTCATTTTATTTAGCATTATTATTACAGAAGTAGCATTTTCAAAAAATAAAAAAATTGCGAATTTGCAACCAAAACCTATTTTAGAGAAAACAAGTTGTGATTGTAAAACAGCAGTAGCAATTAACATTTTTAAAAGTAGAAAATATGGTCCCACATCTGCACCGGTTGGATATGGTGAGCAAATGGAAATAAAAGCAAAAGAAAAAGGTGATAAAACCAGTTTTGAAGAAGAACACAATACTGCATGGTATGTATTAAATATTGAACACACAGGAGAATTGATTATAGATATTGAACCAATAGATAGTTTAAATGATTACGATTTTTTACTTTATAAAGTTCAAGACAGCGTTTCATTTTGCTCGAATTTGTTGAATAAAAAGATTCAACCTATTCGAAGTAATTTATCAAAAAATCAAGAAAAAACTTCTGGTATCACGGGTTTGTCGTCATCTGCTAAAAGTCTTTTTAAAGGTAAAGGTCCGGGAGATAACTTTTCATCGTCCGTTCAAGTAAACAAAGGTGAAAAGTACATGCTAGTGCTTGATAACTTAGATCCGAAAGGAAAAGGGCATACCATTTACTTTAATTATATGGTGAAAATTCATGTTGCAGGAATTGTAGTTGATTTTTTAAAGCACCCCCTTTCAGCTGAAGTTACATTGCTAGATGAAAAAAATAAAAAAATAGCCACTACAACTTCAAACGCTCAAACGGGGAAGTACGACATTACTGCAATTGTAAAGGAGAATTCGTTTTCTTCTATAGTTTATTATGCACCTGCTTTTATGTCGGAATCGGCTTGTATTAACATGCGGGTATTAAAAACAAATGAAAATGTAATTACAATAAACAAAACCATGTCGGGTTTAAAGGTGGGTGAAACTTATCCTTTAGCATATCACACAAGTCGAGAACAAGCTTTTGACTTACGCGAGGAGTGGCCGCCATTTTATGCCCTAAGTATATTGATGCAAAAAAATCCCACAATGAAAGTCCGTTTGGAAGTACATGCTGATGAAGAAAGTGAAATTAAACCTTGGAGTAGAAAAAGTTTAGAGGGTACAAAAAAAACATTACAGGAATGGAGAACGATGAATTTAAAAGCTTTATTAAATGAAAAATTAATCAAAACAGACAGAATAGAAATTGTAGCGAGTGATAAAATGGTAATTCCAAACCCTAAAACGGAAGAAGAAAGAAAACAAAACAGACAAGTTTCACTAATAGTCCTTTCAAAATAAAAAATAAAGCTATGCTCGAGGATTTAAAATTAATAATGGAGGCCAATAAAAACTTGTTGCCAATCATTTCAAAGTGTTGGAAATATACAATACTTAAAGATATAGGTACAGACAACATTGATTCCAGTAGAATTGTTTCAGTACTACATAATACAGCTTATTACAAAGTTCAGGTATTTTACAAACCACTTTCTACGACCGTTGACTTAAAAAATTTTGATTAATACTATGGATTTAAAATTCAAGCTTTTTGCCGATTGCATTCCCATTAAAGGATATAAACGCGCTGTTATATATGACTTGAATAGAAAAAAATATGTCTATATTCCTAACTCAATGGTTGAATTCATTGAGGAAGCAGAGGGTGAAAGTAAAGCAGATATAATTAAAAAATATGGAGAAGTAAACGTGGATCTTGTTCAAGATTATATCAATTTTTTGGAAGAAAATGAATTTGTTTTTTGGATCCCGCCATTAATAGCATCAAATTTTGAAAATTTGAACAAAAATTGGGATGATGCCTCGCAAATAACAAATGCCATTTTGGACATTGATGCAAAAACAAGTTATAATCTTAATAATGCTTTAGAACAATTGCAAAATTTAGGCTGTAAGCATATCATCTTGCGTAACTTCAGCATCGGATCCATTGAATTTTACAATCAATTATTAGTTCCATTTTTAGCTAGTTCATATTTGTCAATTGAAATCATTACTGAATATGATAATACCATAAAGGAAAATTTGGTAAATGAATTTTTGAATTCACACAAACGGGTTAAAGCAATTATATTTCATTCAGCACCTATTAACAAAATTATTAATGAAAAGAAGGATTTGTCAATGGGTAACATTGCCTATACTCAACAAAAAATATTGTCTCCAAACGATTGTTACCATAATTCAATAGAATATTTTAATACATGTGTAAAGCTATTTACTGAGGCTCAATTGCATCATTCATATTATAATAGAAAAGTGGCAATAGATGCAGAAGGTAACATTAAAAATTGCGCTTCTCATGATATTAAATATGGCAATGTTAATGCACATAAAATCGCTGATATAATAGCTACTTCTGAGTTTCAAAAATTATGGTTTGTTAAAAAGGATGACACAGAAGTGTGCAAAGATTGCGAGTTTCGATACATGTGCGTTGATAGTCGATTACCAAAACAAAAGGAAGATGGCACTTGGTATCACGAGATAGAATGTAATTACAATCCTTACATAGCAAAATGGAAAGGTGAAATGGATTATATTTCTTTAGAAGAATGCGGAGTTGTTTCGTAACCAGCCTCAACTTCTTTTTAAAGGAACGTATATTCGTTCATTGGCGCATGATTTTGGGTTGGCATTGAAAAGTGGTGCCCATCTTACTGCATTGTGCCGTACCCGCATCGGAAATTATAACCTGAGCGATGCGCTAAGCCTTGAAACCTTTGAAAAATCGCTGCTTGAAATAAAATAAACACGATTTTTGTTGACATCGCTTCTTTTAGATATTACATTTGCGCCCTGTTTAAAAAATCATTAATCCCGTAAGATTTATGATTCTGTTCCAATCCAGGAAACGAATTTGTATCTCTTATACAAAAAATAAAAAAAACCTATGAAATTATCACAATTCAAATTTAACTTACCAAAAGAATTAATAGCAGAACATCCGGCTAAAAGTAGAGACTCCGCAAGATTAATGGTAGTGAACCGCAAAACCGGAAAAATTGAACACAAAAAATTTAAAGATGTATTGGGCTATTTTGGGGAAGGCGATTGTATGATATTGAATGATACCAAAGTGTTTCCGGCACGCATGTATGGTAATAAAGAAAAAACCGGAGCTAAAATAGAAGTATTTTTATTAAGAGAGTTAAATGCCGAAAGTCGTTTGTGGGACGTTTTGGTTGATCCTGCACGTAAAATTCGTATTGGTAATAAACTTTATTTTGGTGATGATGATACATTGGTTGCTGAAGTAATTGATAATACTACTTCCCGTGGACGGACATTGCGTTTTTTGTTTGATGGTTCTTATGATGAATTTCGTAAAACATTAAGTGAAATGGGTGAAACACCTCTTCCAAAATATATCAAACGTGCGCCAACAGAAGATGATAAAGAACGTTATCAAACAGTATACGCAAAAAATGAAGGCGCTGTAGCGGCTCCAACCGCAGGTTTGCATTTTAGTCGCGAGTTATTGAAACGTTTGGAACTAAAAGGAGTAGATTTTGCAAATGTAACTTTACATGTTGGCTTGGGAACATTCCGTACAGTAGAGGTAGAAGATCTTACCAAACATAAAATGGATTCCGAGCAATTGATAATTACTCAGAAAAATTGCGATATTGTAAATAAAGCGCGTGAAGCGAAAAAGAAAGTATGTGTGGTAGGAACAACTTCTATGCGCGGTATTGAAACATCCGTAAGTACTGATGGTTATTTAAAACCATTTAACGGCTGGACAAATAAATTTATTTTTCCTCCATACGATTTTAGCGTAGCAAATTGTATGATTACCAACTTTCATACACCTGAATCTACTTTACTGATGATGGTTTCCGCATTCGGTGGTTATGACCTGATCATGAAAGCATACAAAGAAGCTATTAAAGAAAAGTATAATTTCTATACTTATGGAGATGCCATGTTGATTCTTTAATGTTGTTATTAGTTGATGGTACTTGAAAAGATATATAATCATAGTAGCAGGTGGAAGCGGTACACGCATGAACAGCATTGTTCCCAAGCAATTTATGGAACTGCATGAAAAACCTATACTCATGCATACTATCGAAAAGTTTGTAAATGCCGTACCTTCAATAAATATCATCATAGTATTAGCAGAACAATTGCATGATGATTGGAAACAACTCTGCAAGAAGCATAATTTTCAGCACACTGGTCAATTAACTGATGGTGGAGAAACACGTTTTCATTCAGTAAAAAAAGGCTTAGCGCTTATTCCTGAAAATTGTTTGGTTGGTGTGCATGATGCTGCTCGTCCGCTAGTAAACACAAAAACTATTGTTACTACATTCGATACTGCTGAAATTAAGGGCAATGCCAGTCCAGTAATTCCTTTAACTGAATCCATTCGTGAAGTGGAAGATGAAAGTAATAAAGCAGTTGACCGTTCAAAATTCTTTATCGTTCAAACACCTCAATGTTTTCATTCCACTCTTTTAAAGAAAGCATTTTTACAGGAATATCGAAGTTCTTTCACTGATGATGCAAGTGTAGTTGAAGCAGCAGGAGAAAAAATAAATTTGATAGAAGGAAACATCGAAAATATTAAGATCACCACCCCTTATGATCTGCTTATTGCCGAAGTGCTATGGAACGCAGATCATAAAGATGATTAAGATTATAGGTATATACGCTTAGATCTCACTTACCATCTGTTGATTTTAGGCGCTTAGGTTCATTTTTCACCATTCTTTCTATAAGCAAATTGAAGATTGACCCCATATGGTTGCGTCTAT
>JBBSPS010000188.1:0-8078 GCA_038258655.1 Bacteroidia bacterium | reverse complement strand
GGCCCCATAATATTAATTACTTTAGCACCTTCTATAAAGCCTTCCACTTCTTCTTCCGGAGAGCGTACATCTATGATTTCAGTTTTAGCTTCTTTAGATAACTTGTCGAACTCTTCAGGTTTAATGTTTTTATGATTCATAATTTTTTACTTTAATGTTAGTATTATTACAAAGATACGATTTTGAGGAGAGGAATGTTGGTAACATTGGTTACATGTTATTTCCAAAAGGAAATAAGTATCTGGCACAATTTGTTATTTGAAATTTTCACTTTATATATTTACGTTATATTTAATTTGCATACGTGAAAGTATTTTGTCGAGCAGTTCAATTCTTTTTAATTCTAATTTCTTTTCTGCCATTATTTCCACTTTCGTATAACCTCCCATAAAATACCTTTGATACCAAGGCATAAGATTCAGGAATGAATTTATGAAACCAGTATTTATACTGTTAACAATTAAAAGTGAGACTAGGCCTCCAACGAGTAAAGTGGAGTTTATTCCTTTTTTCCATTCTCCAATATAATATTGACCCAGACCAGGAAAAATCATACTTAAAATCTTAGCTTTTCTTGGATTCTTTTTATTAATACGTTCCAGCTCTTTAAAAAAACCTAATAACTCTAATTTACAAGCATCATCAGGACATAGCACCATAAAATTATTAAAAGAAGATTCGTATTTCTCAAGATGATAGCTACCAATAGCCAGTAATATTGTTTGTTGTTTGCCTGCAATTAAAGAATCCTGTAAACTTGTATTTATATATAATGCCTCAGTGTATGCTGATTCGAAATCCTTAACTCTTATAGAACAGATAGCTTTATTTATTAAGAGTTGATTTGTGTTTAATCCTAAATTTTGAGTTGCAAAAAATGCTAAATCATAATAATAGATAGCTTTACGAAATTCACTTTGTTTTTGATAAGCAACGGCTAAATTTTCAAATATATAGGGTGAGTAGTGATTGACTGTATCGAAAAATAAAATTCTCTCATAAAGATTAATAGCACTGTTGTATTTATTTTCATCAAATACTTTGTTAGCCAAATTTAAAGTCTCTTCAATAGATTGGGCTAAGAGTACTTGAGATTTAATAATAATTAAAATAATAAGTACTGGCTTCAGATACTTTTTCATCATAATATTTTTTGTTAAATCTATTTGCTGCTTTCCCGCTGCCAAAAATATTAGCTAAATAAAAACTTGCGCTTAAGCTACCATAAACCCAACCCTGCCACTCGCCTATATTAGGATTTGTGAATCCCCTGTAGGCTTGTATAGCTGTAACGGCAATAAAAACAAAATTTATGGCAGCATCTGCATAGTCTTTGGTATATAATCTACCGGCCCCAGGTAGAATGGTACTCATTCCTGCAGCTAAAACAGGCGATTTTGGCTTAAAGCCAATTAAATCATCTGAGATGGGTTGTAAAACATTCTTATGTTTTTTAATAGTGGCCTCAGAAAAATTGCTGTTGATTATTTGAGAAGCATTTTTAAAATCTTTTGTAAATAAATAAATCATATGTTTATTTATTTTTTTTTCATCATGAGAAAATGTGTATGATGAGGAATCTAAGAGAAGAGAGGCACTTATGTAGTCCCGGTTTTTGAGAAAAGATTTAAATATTAAATTAGAATTTCTATTTGTAAATTGTTTAATTCCTAAACTATAAATAGCAGGTAAGTTATTTAAATAGTGATAGCAAAGAACCAATTGATCTTTGTAAATGTCAGATTTAGAGCTGTCTAAGAATAGTAGTCTTTCATATTCGCTTGCCCCATTTTCGTAATTTTTTTTAGTTAATAGAAATTCAGCATATTTTTCTGAATTTTCAATCCCAAATAAATTTTGCGCCCTCGTAGCTTGTGGAGAATTTAATACAACAATAAGAATGTAGATTAATACTGATTTATTCAACATTATCAATTAATAAGCCTGTTTCAGGATCCGTTTTATATTTAGAATTTGATAAACTATGACACCTTGAAAGCCTATCAAAAGTCATTAAGTACCCTGTTAAGAGCCCTTTCTTTTCAATGGACTGAATAGCATATTCAGAGCAAGAGGGCATAAAAGAGCAAGAGCCAAAATCTTGCGAGGAAAGAGTGGTTTTGTAAATCCAAAAGGTAAGCTTAAGTGCACTACCGGCAATATTGCTACCGGGTGTAAAAGAATGTAAAGGATAAATATCAGAGTTCTTATTTTCAGAAATGCTTTTTCTCGTTTCTCTCATTATTTCTTGTCCTCTTAATTGGAGGTTAATTAATAGGAATCCTATAATTATAAAAATTTTCATTAGAAACCTCATTTAAAATAATGTTCTTGTAAGAATATTTTTTGGTTAATTCTGTAATTCCATCTTTAGTCTTGGGGAAATATTGTTGAATTACTTCAGAGGGAAATTGTAAAGATGAAAAATATTCATAGCTATTAAAATTTTGTTTGTAAATCAACCTTCCTTCTTTGTCGTAAAAATTTATAGCTCGAAGAAGTTTGTTTTCATTTAAGGTCATTATTTTACCAGTAATATTCTCCAGTCCACCACTCGGTTGCCATTCGCTTATTATTTGGTTGCTTACCATCTCCATATCTGTCTTATGGTAAAACTTACTATCCTTAAGCCCATAATCTGAAAGTTGGTTACTTAAGAGTAAATGGTAAAATGTATTGGTAATAAAGCCCTCCATAAGCGTATTCCTCTCAACTACTTTATTATCTACAATTCTAAAAATGGATGAATCTTCAAATATTAATATTTCTTGCTCAGGAAAAGTAATGTTTAATACCAATTTAGTATTGTTCAAATCATAATATAACCTACCAATAGTTAATTTTTTGACCCCGCTCTCATCTACTTCTTTAATAGAAAAATCACTACTTATTCTGAAATGCTGTTGTGATTTTAGAGAAAAATTTGATAGACATAAAACAATAAAAATTATAATTACTTTTAAAACTTTATGAGTCATCAGTTTAATAAAACGCATTAATTATCCAAACATAATATAATACAGTAAGTACTACAGATATACCTGTGCTTACAAGACATCCATTAAGTGCTTTTTTAGTTTGCTCTGAATCATCGGTAACAAAATAAACAACTGCCAGACCCGAAACTCCACAACATAAACCCCATACGAAAGAAGGTATTCCTAAGGGAGGTTCAACCAAATCAAACATGTTCATTACAGAATAGTTTGTTTTTAATTGCAGTTGAGTAATAAGTGAGAGATTTTTTACCGACAAATCTGTAAGTGTTAAGTTATTTTGCACTACATAATCTTCAAGTGTAGAGAGTTCTTCAAAAGCTTGTTCGTAATCTGTTGTAGATATTTTGAAGTCTTCAACACTTAATGCAGTTGCTAAATTAAAAGCCACCAATAGGGTAATGACAGTGAGGAATAATTTTTTCATATCAGAAATTATATTTAGGTTAATAGTGTGAAACTACTAAATTATTTCAATATTACACATCATTATTTATAAATATTTTTCATAAGTAAAATTACATATTACAATTTAGTTAGTTTATATTCATATATTTTTACTTCGTTTAATTTTATTATATATTGTTTCTTCTGGTCTGTTATTTCTGCCATTTGCCTGTAGAGTAAGCTTAAGAGATGATTTCCACTATTATTTTCGCGGATGAAATTTATAGCATTTTTAAGCTCTATAGACTTTTCTTCTTCTGTTAAATCCCGGATTATAATATTAGTCAATACCGAATAAGCGATACCATACTTTTGATAATAAATTTGATCAGAATATTTTAACTTTTCTATTAGTTTTAGAGTGGTTTCATCAACTTTATTTAATGCAATGGAAGTTTCAATATAGAATTCATAAAACTTTAAATTATCAGGATAGGCTTCAATTAATTTTTGTGCATAACCCCAAGCCTTCTCAGGGTTATTTTCTAGTCTTAAATAAATATGAGATAAATAAATCAGAGCTTCTCCTTGTACTAAGCTTTCAGTATTGGAAGCTAAATGGAGCTGCATTAAGCCTGTTTCTTTTTCGCCATTTTTAAAAAAATAAAGCAATGATTGAAAAGCGAAATTTTTGTTAAGATAATAGGAATAAAAATAATTATAAAGGCCAACTGGTAAAAGCCATTCATTAATTAATTGGTTTTCTGTTAACTTATTTTTTAATAAGTTGTAAGCTTTTCTTCCATAATTGCTAGCATCTAATAGCGAATTGTTGTTATAATTAAATTCAGCTAGTAATAAATAAGCACTTAATTGAATATAATTTTCATAATCATTATTAATATTAGTTTTGCTAATTATAGAATTTAAAACCTGAAGATAATTATCCGTGATAGTGTCTTCTTGTTGATAAATAGGCAGGCGTTCCCATCTTAGTATTTGAGCTTTAAGAAATATTGATTCTATTTCTTGGTCATTGCTAAAATAAATACTATGGTTTAATTTAGCTCTGTCAATTTCCCCATTATATAAAGGTTTAATTACTGCGTAAACCTCATTTAAATCTGTTTGAGAGCTTAAATTCTGCCCGTTCAAATTATTTAGTGGTAAACTGAATAAAATTATAACACCGTAAATATATATATTCATTAAAAAAATATCTTTAACTATTTTGCTAATTTATACTATTATAGTAATTTAGATTTACACAATAAACCATAAAACAATATGAAAAAATTATTATCGTTATTTTGCTTTATAGCAATAATCGGAATTTCTAATGCTTATTCAAGCAATTCATCATATTATATTGATGATAATGCCGTTGAAGAAGTTCTAACTACAGGTGTTGAAGTAAATACCGAATTCAATTTAGTAAGTAATACTGGAATTTTAGGACATCAAACTTCACTAGATGAAAAAGATCCTGCTATTGCATTACTCCTGGATTTCTTTCTTGGAGGTATAGCAATTCACAGGGTTTATCTTGGAGGTAGACCAACCTTAGTATTACTTTATTTTATAACCTGTGGTGGTATTTTCGGTATTGTGCCGTTAGTAGATTTTATTGTTCTTATTATTAATTATGATGATATCAGTCAGTTTGTAAATAATGATAAATTTATAATGTGGTAAATCAAGAGCAAATTAAAACTAAAAAGAGGTTATTAAAAAATAGCCTCTTTTTTTATTTGTTCAAATAAATATTTTTCAATTTGAGTTTTCCTTTTTGAAATAGCCTGCTCATTATACTCACCTGCCAAATATCCCGCATGCCTTGCTCCCCCCATATAAAAAACGTAAAACAAACTTACTCCTGTGAAGGTGCCTGAAAAGTAATAGCCATTCAAAAAGCTATAACCTGCAAATCCAAGTAAGCCAGTCTGTATTAAAAAAGAAGTTATACCCCTGAATACTTTACCGGCATACATTTGCCCTGCCCCAGGAATAAAATAAGAAAGGGTTTCTGCTTTTTCCGGGTCTTTTAACTTTATCTCACCAAGGTTTGTGTATAGTAAATTAATTGAATCATTAAATATTGAATCTGAAAAAGCCATTTCATTCACCAAATTGTTTGCTTCTTTCCAATTTTGCTTCTCATGTGCTAAAAGAATTTCGAGATAAGTTAATTTTTTCAGTAAATCCTCTGATTTTGTACTGTATTTTACCTGGTACAAAGATAAAAGTGATTTTGAATAATTTGCATCCAAATAATTACATAATGCAGATTCATATCCTATTAAAAATTTAATGGAGTCATTAGACAAATTGGGGAAAGTCCTTTCTAAAGTTTCCGCAGCCTCTTTATATTGGCTGTTTAGTTTATAACAATTAGCCTTTTCAAGTAAAGCAATATTCTTTTCATTGAGGTTGCTGGCTTCAAAAACTGCTTTTTCGAAAAAGACAACTGATAAGTCAGGGTCATTTAAATCACATATTATATCTTTTTCGTTCTCTTGGGCATTAGTCAAATAAGGAACGAATAGGAATATGCAAATCCATTTTAATTCTGTAATCCACAGCTTCATTGAATTCATTATTATAATTTTTAACTGATAAGGCACTACTCCATATATTACCTGCATGAAAAAGAGATAGAATGCTTCCATAAGCAATAAACCTCGGACTATTAAGACCATCTTTTTGATAACTTTCCCAAGTTTGTAATGCCAGGAACATGCTTATTACAAAGGAATATATTCCTTGCCCTCTTTTTCCAGCGTAAAATTTACCCGATCCGGGAATGATAGCAGTTAACATGCCTGCCATCAAAGGAGATTTAAGTTTCCTACTATTTAAATTATCTGCTATTTTTTGAAGATTATCTCTTTCTTCGCTGTAAAAGTAATATTCATTCCCAATTTTGCTATCAAACTCCTCAAACATTTCCAGATCCCTATTAAGTAATGCTAAACCTGATAGCTCAAAGTTTTTTAAATCATTTATCAATGTGTCAGTATAATTTAACTGATTGAGGTAATCGTAACCTGATTTGTAATTATTTAAATAGATTGAATTGATATGCATTAAAAACCTTGATTCTACGAAAAAAACTGAAGTATTCTGAAGAGCTTTTAATGCATCGTTTGATTTAGTCAAGCTTTGTAATTTATAATAAGATTTGCCCAAAAGAAATTGATTTGTATCAGAGATATTTCCGTTTTCTCTTTTTAAGTATTCAACATAATCAACCAGATGATTATTCTGATTGGATTTATATAAATAATTAACGAATTGGTCAGTGGATTTTTGTCCAATTAAATTGGTGCTGAAAATTAGGAAAGAGCATATTATATAAAAGTGGAAATGACTTTTAAAACCTATAATCATCGATACTTTCTTTAATTTTACCCTTATCGCTTATATTTAAGGGGCTGGTTTCATGAATCGAAATTCTATTGCAGCGACTTAATCTATCTATTGATAACACGACACCACCTATTATGCCAAATTCTTGTGTTAAATCTTTACTGAAATGAGAACACGTTTTTTCAAATACACAATTGGCTGCAATTTGAACACTGATATTTTTCTGATAAAATCCCAAACTCTTATTATATAAAAATGCTAAAGGATTTATTTTTTGAAAAAAACTTTTAGGCTTTCTTACTAACTCAGTTTTTTCGATTGATTGCTTTTGTATTAGTATTAATTCTAAGTCAGATGTTATATTTTGACTCAAAATTGATTGAGTACTAAAAAAACTTAATAAAAAAACAGCGAGCAAGCTGCTATTTAAGAACTTTTGCATCAGTTGGTATTTTAAAATTTAATTTTTCTTCTGACTCAGATTCATCAAATCTGATATTTTCGAATTGAGTTTTTGAAACAATTGAATCATTTTCTGATTTGAAATCAATTTGGGTAATAGTTTTAGGTAATTCTATAAAGTTGATTTTCTCATAATTATAAAAGTATGTTTTTTTCACTACCATTTCATTCTGGTCTACATATTCCATATAGATTGGGTTCTCATTATCATGGACTAATTTAACTTTAGAAAAATATTCTAATCCTTCTAAAGGAGGTACCCACTCCGTTATTCTTAATCCGTCTTTATATGAGATATCTTCAATTGTAAAACCTATTTCAGCCAATCCTAAATCAGCCTTTTTATTATTAATAAAGTAATAAATTTCATTTGATTTACTGCTATAGGTGTAGCTTTGAGATTGTACTACCGTATTATTATTCTTATCATATATACTAACTTTTCCCTTTTCGTCATTTATAATGATGATATTTTCAGGCTTAGAGAAAAAAGTAGCCATTTTCCCATTAGCATCCATATAAATATTAGTTTCAATGATGCTTATCCTTCCATTATCTGCCTTTCTCATTTTTGCATTAAGTGCAATGGTATTATACATTTGAGAATATGTAATTGGAATATTAAACAGGAAAACCAGAATTATTAAATAATGCTGTTTAGATAATTTCATTTATTTTTGATTAAAACTCACAACAATATTAATCACTTTTGCAGAGTATTCTATCATGAAAATAAAGTATTTATTTAGTCGATCCTTAAAAAAGAGTTTTAGGTCTAGCAATATACACTAGTATATTTACTTTTATAAATGTTTTCTTTTTCTTCGATTGTGGTGACTATTATTTTTAGCCACAATGAAATAG
>JBBSPS010000187.1:0-8121 GCA_038258655.1 Bacteroidia bacterium | reverse complement strand
CAGATTCATCTTTCCCAAATGTTTAAATCTCTAATCGATTTCAAATAATTCCGTTAATTTAGGTTTACTCTTAAACTTACCATTACAATGGAAAATACCGAACTTCCTGAAAGTGAAAAATTTAGTGACAACCCCGAAGAAAATCTAAGACTCGAAAATGAATTTTTAAGAATGAAAATGATGGCCGAATCCGGAGCACAATTTGGTGGAAATAGTAAGATCTCTCCTGATATCGAAAATCAATTTTTAAAGCAGGTAATGGAATTTGAAAAAGCTTATGCAGTTGCAAAACCCCAAAAAGTTTTTGATATTTTAGGTAAACCGCTTTTTGAAAATGAACAGCATTTGGAAGATGATCAATTTCAAGTTTCCTACAAAAAACTCATTGATTTACTAAATGATCACAATATGAATGTTGACTTTATTGCTGAAAGAGATAACAGATTTAAATACGATTTCATAACAACAGAACTATTCGACCACAAAACTGATTTTATACCAATGGAAGGGATGACCACCAATTTTATTTACGAAGAGTTTCATCCCGATCATAAAAAGGAAATAGAGGATATTACTAATAATTTCTTTAATGATTTTTTTGAAAGAAAATTAGATACAGGCACATATTATATAAGTGATGAGATTATAGAACCTGATGGAAATATCATTTCGAAGGAACAGTTAATAAAAAATATCCATACTGCTTATGAAGTATTTTTTAAGTTTGAAAATACCGGGTTTATTTTAAATAATGTTGAATACGAATTAAAAGAAATTCAAAATGCTCATTCAGGTATGGGGTTTAGTGAAGGAGAAGTTAACTATGATATTATTCTTAAAGGAGGTGAAACAAGGAAAATAAGAGGTCCTTTTAAAATTTATTTTATACGCCAATGGGAAACCTGGAGTATTTACTTTTTCTTTCTTGCAGGTGTAAATTATCATCCAAAAAACTGACTCCAATCCAGTAAAATTATATACACATCGGGGTTCTTTCTTATTAAAATTCACTATTCTTCTTCCCTAAGACAGATTTGAATAAAGAGTTTTTATTTTTTGCAAAAACAACGCCCGGAATTGCTAAAGACTATAAAAGAAAAACAAACAGTTGACATTTCGATAGTGATGATGGCAACCTTATTTGCGGGCTAGCTTTTCGATATGGTATGGCTTCAGGATTAAGGACTGGGTTATTGTATGTGCGAATACGGCGTCACTGCTTTTAAATGTCGCGATTGCAATGCTAAATTTTTTTTACAGGAATAAGAAACGACAATAAATTATATGGTCAAAAAACTACCAACTGCAGTGAAAGCTATAAGATTCTCATTAAATTCAATTTTAACTTCTCAAAAAATTTTGATTAAAGTTTAAACGATCCCCATTGTTAAATATACATTACTCATGAAATTAAAATTGCTTTTAGCTTTTTCTCTCTGTTGTTTTATTCGGGTCAATGCTCAAACAACGCATTCCACACCAAAAGGAAATTTATTTATTGGCGGAGGTGACCGTTCACCAGAATTAATTCAAAAATTAATTTCAACCGCCAACCTAAACAAACTGGATCACATTGCAATACTACCTATGTGCAGCGCAGAACCCGACAGCGCATTTTATTATATTAAGACGGAACTGCAAGGCGCATGTAAAAACACCGTTGCGAATTTAAATTTTACACAGAATAATATCAATAATAAAATTTGGCTTGATTCGCTGAAGACTGCAAAACTTATATTTATTACGGGCGGAGATCAATCACGCTTTATGAAGGCAGTGCTCAATACACCAGTTTATAATGCCATTCATTATGCTTATGAAAACGGGTCAACCATTTCAGGGGCAGTGCCGGGGCGGCCGTTATGAGCCAGCGTATGATAACGGGCCAACAATTACTTGGCGACACCTCTTACGCGGCTACTTTCAAGAAATTATGGAGTGGCAATATTGAGTTTGGTGAGGGGCTTGGTCTTATCACGTCTGCTATTTTGGATCAGCACTTTATTGTACGAAGCCGGTACAACCGCCTTCTTTCTGCAATCGCAGCATACCCCAGGCTTTATGGCATCGGCATTGATGAGGTACAGCAATAGTTGTTCGTCAAAATAAAATTTTCGTAACGGGAGAAGGCCAGGTCGTGGTCGTGTCACATCCGGAAGGTGTGCAAATTGCAACCCGAGGACTAATAAAGTTCAAAAAGCTACAGGTTAGTATATATACTTCAGGAGATGACTTTGAAATAGAATAACTTTTACAACATTATTATTTTCAATTTCATCAGGCGATTTAAAAACCTGTCATGAGTACAGAAAACACAAAAATGTTAATCAATTCCAAAAAGTCCAGGGTCGCTTTTAAACCCTGTAATAATGTACCAGTCATATAAATATCACTCACAATTAAAAACAAAAGTTATGAAAAGTACAATTACATACACTAAAGGAGAGTTGCTATCTTTGGCCTTTATTTTCAGTTCAACAATTGCCTCTTTAGTATACTCTATTCCTCATTTTAATTAAAACCATTTGATACTCTGGACAAACAATATTAACTAACAGTTAATGTTTACACGAAGACCGCTTAATGCTGTCTTTTTTTATTTTATCCACCTTATGGCAAACAAAATTTTTTATTCTTTGCTTCGATAGACTCGCAACCTTAGCATGGGCACCTAACTATGAGATATAGCCCAACATACCAGGATTACCTGTTTTTTTCACATTCCAGGAAATACAGGAACAATATTGTTCTAACAGGCATCGTTTTATTTTCGATCTCTCATTAAATTCGCCAGTTTCCAATTCAACGCTTTTATTCCTGAAAATAGTAATGCAGAAATGCATTGCAAAAAGCCAACCTATGAAAAATAATTTTCTTTACCCCGTAATTCTCATTGCACTCCTTTGCACAAATTGTAAAAAAGAAACAACAAAAATAACCGATAAGCTGCCTTCTGAAAATGATTCATGCAAGGCAAAGATTTCAGATGCAGAAGATATAGAAATTTTTCCCGCAAATAATTCATGGAACCAGGATATCTCGGCTGTACCCGTTGATCCATACAGTGCACAGATCATTGCTAACTTTTCTTCGTCATCACTAAAAGCCGATTTTGGAAGCGGGTTCTGGGACAATGCGCCTATTGGCATTCCGTACACAGTGGTTTGTGGAAACCAAACAAAATCTATGGTCACATTTCGTGCAAATTCGTATGATGGTAATTATGGTAGTGAAAGTGATGCAGGCCCATATTCCATTCCCCTCAATGCACCGCTCGAGGGAAATGGCAATGGCGATTCACATGTAATTGCTGTAGACAAAGAAAATGGTTTATTATATGAACTGTATAATGCAAGCTTAAATGGAAATCATTGGGAAGCATCTTCGGGAGCAATATTTAATTTGAAATCAAACGCATTACGAACAAATGGATGGACCTCGGCAGATGCAGCCGGCTTGCCCATTTTTCCAGGCCTCGTAAGATATGATGAAGTGCTTAAAGGAACTATTGATCACGCCATACGTTTTACATTAAACAGCTCAAATGTAAAACCAGCTTATATTTCACCCGCCCGCCACAAGGTTAATAGTTCAGGAGGACAATACTCCCTTCCTTTTGGTGCGAAGATTCGTTTAAAAAAGGATTTTGATATTACCGGCTTTCCGCCAAGGCTTCGGGTTATTCTAACTGCAATGAAAAAATACGGATTAATACTGGCAGATATTGGCAGCAATATGTACATGAGCGGATGTCCCGACAGCAGGTGGAATAATGATGAGCTGCGTCAATTGGGAAATATAAAAGCAGCTTCTTTTGAAGTGGTGAAGTTTAATAATTAATAACATTATAAATATTAAAGCATCACCATTAGAAAAAGGATTTTAACGCTGGTAAGGTGACTTGCACTTTTAGCGTAGCTATACAAAAAAAATTAAACTTCCCTGGTGCTCCTCCAAATTCCAATATAACTAACTGCAATAGATCTAAACCACATCTCAGCGATCTATACTTTTAGTTGAATTTTATTCCTATCTTATCCCACAAAACTAATCAGCAAATGAGCACATCAACTCTTTCAAGATCATTAGGGCTTAAGCTTGTGGTGGTGGTGGTAATCGGAAATATTATTGGTTCGGGAATATATAAAAAAGTAGCACCTATGGCTGCCGAACTCCATTCATCAGGCTGGGTGTTGATAGCATGGATCCTCGCAGGGATCATAAGCTTGTTTGGTGCTTTATGCAATGCTGAGGTTGCGGGCCTTTTGGCAGATACCGGTGGCGATTATGTATATTATAAAAAGATCTACAACCGTTTTGTCGCGTTCATGTTTGGCTGGAGTCTCTTTACTGTAATTCAAACTGCAGCCATCTCAGCTCTGGCCTATTTATTTGCACAATCACTTGACAGCATTTTTCATCTGCCGTCGGTGCTGCCCTCACTTGCCACTCTGCATATTGCCGGAGTGTTTTACCCTTTCGCCGATCTTAATGTAAAACTCACTGCCATTATTCTTATTGCTATCCTTACCTGGATAAACACCAAAGGAATAAAAACAGGCGCCGGTGTAAGCATGGCTATACTCTTACTTGTTTTTGCAGGAATATTTACCATTATTGTTTTCGGGTTCAGTGGCAGCCATGCCCACATTAGTAACATACACCTGGAGACAACTAACCAATCTGCAGTTAGTGTGAGTGCAGTATTTACCGCAATGCTTGCGGCCTTTTGGGCGTACCAGGGATGGGCCTCAGTGGGCTATGTGGGCGGAGAAATAAAAAATGCCCACCGCAATATCCCAAGAGGAATTGCCATTGGGATTATCACCGTAATTGCTTTGTATTTACTGGTGAATACAACGTACCTCTCCTTATTATCCACGCAACAGCTTGATGAAATATATCAATCCGGCAATAAGATAGCAGCGGTTGAAGCCGTGCGTACTTTCTGGGGTACCAATGGGGTAATGTTTATTTCATTGCTTATTTTGGTTACAACCCTTGGCTGTTGCAATGCAACCATATTTGTAAGTTGCCGGCCTTATTATGCAATGGCGAAAGAGGGATTATTTTTTAAAAAGGTCTCCAAACTTAATAATAAACACGTGCCTTCCAATTCATTGTTGTACCAGGGCGTGTGGGCATGTCTGCTAGTGCTTTCCGGAACCTTTGACCAGCTTACGGATATGATCATATTTGTTGTATTCATCTATTATGGACTCACCACATTAGGCGTTTTCATTCTTCGTAAAACAATGCCTGATGCACCACGGCCCTACAAAGTGTGGGGCTATCCTGTTGTGCCGGCATTAATTATTTTATTTTGTGCTTGCCTTGTATTTAATACAGTTTTCAGCCGACCGCGTGAAGCTGCCATTGGCGCAGTGCTAATGCTTACAGGTGTACCTATGTATTGGTGGTTTAAAAAGAAGAATACATCCAGTGAATTATTAAAAGAAGACAGCTGAATATAATCTCTTCATCGTTTGAGGTACAAGAACATTGTGGAAATTCTCAGTATCTCAACCAATTGAGTTAAAAATTATCTTAGCCCTAAGTAACAATTAACTTTTAGTATGCCCGATGAACAAGACTTTGACGTTAATGATTCAATTGACAATACAGCTTTTACCGGAGCAATGAAAATTTACCGGAGGAAGGAATACAACCCCCAATAAAAAAAACTGAACAAACTAATGATATGGAAGTATATCACCCCCATTCGCATAGCGGAAGGAAAAAACTGAAAGAATATTTTCTTGAGTTTTTAATGATATCTCTTGCAGTGAGCGTAAGCTTACTGGGAGAGAATTTTCGCGAGTATTATGTGGAACATAAGCATGCACATCAATATGCCATACTTCTAAGCGAGGACATAAAAAAGAATATTATCCAGGTAAAGGATGAGATCGAACGTAGAAGAATCATGCAACGGAGTTTTGATACATTAAAGAACCTGCTGCTAAATAATCAACTCGACTCAAATGCGCAAATTGTTAAGCATGCCGTGTTACTATCCGAAATTCTTCCGTTAGCTACTACCACTGCCACTTTTATACAAATGCAAAACTCCGGCTCATTGCGTTTCATTCAAAATGACCAGCTCACCAGTTTATTAACTGACTATTTTAATACACTTATTCCTCTTACACAAACTGATATTCAACAGGAATTTCAACTGGTAAAAGATAATAACCAAAAATTTTTACAGGAACATTTTAATCTCATGCAGGTTGATAGTGAAGATAATTTATTAACGCCTCATCCCGATATATTTGATTGGAATAAAAGAACAGCTATACAATTATATAATGCTGTGCTGCATACAAATACCTGGAATCAATGGATAATAGAAAAGGATTTGGTACCCATACAACAACAGGGAGAAGCTTTATTAGCAGCATTAAAGAAAGAGTATGATCTGTGAAAGCATCTATGGCATCACAATTTAACTTCATAAATAATTAGGTCTCTCGTTAAAACCAGTTGACACCGAATATTTTTAAAAGGCAGATCTGTAATTGTCCCTTCTTCTATCACTATAGGTAAAGTAATATACCTTTTCCCCCACCGGCGAAACAAAAATAGCAATGCTCCTACTTTGTGGATTATAGATGACATGTTTTATTAAGTCGCGTAATTTTTTTAATACCGGACTTACTTTTTCTAGGGGGTATTTCTGCAATAGTTCCATTTCTATTTTGTTGGCAGCATCAGTTAGCTTGTTATCCAGAACTGACTTAATTTTCATTTTTATCTCAAATGGAAAAATTAGTGAAATACGCGGAAAGGTTTGTAGATTATCCGGCATCTCAGGGTAATCCTTTTTTATTTTTAATAACATGATCGTTGGGTTTATGGTAAAAGAAACTAATAAGCCGGTGCATGAATGCTTACAATACCAGGTTACTAGTGATTAAGATCATAAAAAAATAACATTTTCAAGTTGCGCCCTCTTATACTGCGATAACCATGCCCCGTTTTTTATTTTTTTTGCAATTTTATTTTCCACCCATTTTTTTATATCAAATTAAATGTATCGACATACAGGGCATCGCCCTCCCGCCAAATATGACAAGATGTAAAGTATAAGAGCTCGCAGAACAACTGCAACGTTATCAATCAGGGATACAGAAGTAATTTCAATAATATGGATAAGATTGAAACGCCTAATTGTTTTTTGCATTCATACTGAAGTCATAATTAAAATAATATATTTTTTCAATTTGTGGGGAAACAAAAATAGCTATGCTTTTATTACGTCCGGCATAATTGAAATTCTTTATTAAACGACGTAATTTTTTAATTACTGGCAATGCCTTTTCCTCAGGATAGTTTTTCATTAAATCTTTTTCTGCCTGCGCAACTGCAACAGTTATTGCACTATCCAGGTCGTTCTTTCTTTTCATTTTTGGCTCAAACGGAATAATAAGCGAAATACACGGCAGGTCTTCTGTAGAATTCATTACTCCTTTAGTTTTCTCAGTAGTAGTTTCCAGATTCATAAGCATTGATTTTGTGAACAGCAAATTTACCAAAACCGGAACGTCGAAATTGTGATGTACATCACAGATGTAGTGATTTTTTCATCACTTGACAACGGGCACGATCTACATAATCTCTTGCTTATAACGGCACGACTACACGCACTTTGTTTAAAAATTTAAATTGGATTCTTAACAACCAATGTAAGGCGAAGCCATTCCGCTCACGCAGTATTACCGGAATTTAATTTTGATTTATTAAATTGTATAAATTTTTAAATCATTAATGTCATAGCTGATGAACCATAATACCGGCAATAATCATAAAACTTTTTTTGCCCCGCAGCTAATAATACGCGACTGCGCTGCCGCCATTGAATTTTATAAAAATGCTTTTGGTGTAACCGAGATGCAACGATGGAGCAATGACGATGGAAGCGTTCATGTGGCTGAGTTATCGTTTGAAGGAGCAATATTCCACATTCATGAGCCCACACAACAGCAACACTACAGCCCTGATACTGTTGCTGGCGTTACTACTTTAATAGGAGTTTTTGTTGATGATCCTTATTCTGTTGTAACGCGTGCCGTCGACGCCGGAGCCCGTGAAATAAGTGCGGTACAGGATTATGATTAT
>JBBSPS010000186.1:0-8169 GCA_038258655.1 Bacteroidia bacterium | reverse complement strand
CCAACTTTTTTTGTGTACATCAAAGCCTACATAAATGTTTTCTCCGCTAAAATCTTTTATCTTTGTTTTCATCTGTATAAATTTTTCTAAACTTACACATTACAAACATAAGGGCTTCTCCCGCACATGCGGGATCGCAATAACGCGCTGTTACTCCTGCTTAAAATAATTCAAGGCCGACAGATCAACCAAATGCACATCTTTATAATAAAATTTCAAAATATCTTGATAGGAATATTTTAAGCTCGCCATGCGCATAGCGCCTTCTTGACAAAGCCCAACACCGTGGCCATAACCACGTCCATTAAAAATAACCGAATCACCACACTGTTCGATGGAAAAATAAGTTGACTTTAACTGAAAATCGGCGCGGATTGTCTTTAAAGGCATTTTCAAATCTTTATCAATAAAATAAATGGCCCTTCCGTTAGATTGAGAAAAAGAAGTGACACCGGTTAATTTCAAATTATCTTCAGCAGGATATTTATGTTTGAGTTGCAAATAAGATTTCCAATCTTCAAGAGGAATAATACGCTTCCACTTGGCATTTGACTGGTTCAAACAAAACGTATCCTTCACTGATTTTAAATACGTAGTTGGAGTAGCCCATACATCTTCCGAATTGCAAGTTTGCCCACCACAATTGGAATAAAATGCTGCCGTTATTAAATTCAGATCATTATCTACAACCACTAAACCTTTTGTATCCAGAACAGATTCAACAATATTGCTGATCATAGATCTGCTTAAATACGCCTGACAATGTACATCATCACATACTTCGTAACCCTCCATAACATGGCGATTAAGATGTGCCAATAAATAAGTGCGACATAAAATAGCTTGTAATTTATAATACTCTAAGCTTGAATGAGTACCTGACTCTGATTCAATAACACCTGCGATATATTTTTCAAAATCTACTTTATTAACAAGCAAAAGCTGCGACTTATCAGGCATTAAACTAATTTCCAAATTATCATCATATATCCTCACCTTACCTTCTGATACTACCGGTTTTATTTTAAAATAAGCATCCGGTTCTTTTGTATAAATTTTTATTGATGCGAACTTTCCAATATTTCTTTCGAATGTTTTTAAACGAATAGAGTCTCCTTCAATTGTCATTTGAAAAATACCGGAAGCGTCAAATTCACTTATTGGAATACCATCACCATACAATGTATAAATACCTGATACAGGTGAAAATATGAATGAATTAACAACTTTTGCCGTAAGTATGCGAACGCTAACTATTGCTGCGTTCGTACTTTTGGAAAAAACAAACAGTAATAAAAACAATCGTAATTTATTCTTCATTTTATATTAAAAAATTTAACCACTAAGGCACTCAGTTCACTAAGTTTAATAATTTTTCTATGCGGCCTTAGTGGTGACTTTTCACTGCTTTAAATAATGGATTATTAACTTCGCTGTTTTTTTAGAAGCGCCTGAACCACCCAATTTTTCTTTTAGTTGAGCATAATCCGCTAAAATTTTAGTACGTGTTTCAGGCTTTAATAATTTATCCAATTCCGTTTTAAGATTACTTTCCGTTAATTCATTTTGTATTAATTCCTTTACAATTTCCTTATCCATTATTAAATTCACCAATGAAATGTATTTTACTTTTACCAGTTGTTTCGCAATACCATAAGAGATGGCTCCGCCTTTATAACAAACCACTTCAGGCACTCCAAACAAAGCGGTTTCCAATGTAGCTGTTCCGGATGTAACCAATGCAACTTCCGATTTTTGCAATAATTGATAGGTTTGATTATAAACAATTTTTACATCGGCATCGCCAATAAATGTTTGATAAAATTCTTTGTTTTGTGATGGCGCTCCTGCAATTACAAATTGGTAATTTTCATATCTCTTTTTCATTGAAAGCATTAAAGGAAGCATCGTTGAAATTTCCTGTTTACGACTGCCGGGCAATAATGCAATAATTGGTTTATCAGCAGTTACAGGGAGAGTACTCGATTGTAAAGAATAATTTTGAACAGCATCCAACAAAGGATGACCCACAAAATCAACATCGAAATTAAAACGCTGATAAAATTCTTTTTCAAAAGGCAGGATCACAAACATTTTATCCACCACCTTTTTTATTTTATGAACCCGTGATTGTTTCCAGGCCCATATTTGAGGGGAGATATAATAGAATACTTTTATTCCTTGTGCTTTCGCGAATTCAGCGATACGAATATTAAAACCCGGATAGTCAACAAGGATCAACACATCGGGCTTATGCTGTAAAATATCTTTTTTGCAAAAATTAATGTTCTTTAAAATAGTCCGCAAGTTCAACAACACTTCTGTAAACCCCATAAACGCAAGTTCACGATAATGTTTTACCAGATCAGCACCCTGCGCTTTCATCAGATCACCACCCCAACAACGAAACTGAGCATTGGTATCCAACGCTTTTAATTCCTTCATTAAATTGGATGCATGTAAATCGCCCGATGCTTCACCTGCAATTATATAGTAGTTCATTACGGTTTATGTAAAGAATTTTAGAAACATTACAATTGCGGCCCATATAAATGTAGAGCCTAAAACACCTTTTGCGCCTTTCCATTTTTCTTTCCAGATAAAAGGATAAAAAACAGCAAGGTTAGCAAGTACACATAAACTGATAACAGGAGTGTAAGTATCACCAATGCGCAAGTAATTTATAAAACCGCTGATCGTCATAAAACGGTAATTAATTAAATAATACATACACAATGTTATGAATGGCGCAATAAGCCCCAATATCATGCCAATCCATGTTTTATCAAAATCGAAATCTTTCATACTTAACACTTATAACTCATGACTTAAAACTTCCATTTCCCAATCGCTTTGATAGCAGTATGTGCAGTCATATCAAACTGCGTAGGTACAACCGAAACATAATTATTTTCCAATGCCCACACATCCGTATCTTTTTTGCCTTTATCAAAATTGTCGAATTTGCCAGTGAGCCAGAAATAAGGTTTACCGCTTGGGTCATGACGTTCATCCAATTCCTCTACCCAATTGCCACGCGCCTGGCGACATATTCTTATTCCTTTTATCTCATCGGATTTTAACTTGGGAATATTTACATTTAAACAAACATCTTGTGGTAGCCCATTCTTCAATACATTTTCAGCAATGGATTTTACTATTTTTTTTGCTGCCGTAAAATCAGCATCAATAGAATAATCACATAATGAAAAGCCAATGGATGGAATACTTTCAACTGCGCCTTCCACAGCCGCTGACATGGTTCCTGAATAGATCACATTAATGGACATATTGGAACCATGATTGATTCCTGAAACACACAGATCGGGTTTGCGACGTAAAATTTTATTGACAGCTATTTTTATACAGTCAACAGGTGTTCCGGTACAACTATACTCTTCCTTTACATCGTATATTTTTACTTTATGAATGCGTAAAGTGGAATTGATAGTAATTGCATGCCCCATACCGGATTGCGCTTTATCGGGTGCCACAACCACAACATCTCCTAATGTTTTCATAACTTCTACCAAGGCAGCAATACCTGGAGCAGTGATCCCGTCATCGTTGCATACTAATATTAATGGCTTTTTCTTTTTCAATTTGACAGCTTTAAATGCTTCGAACAAAAGTAAAACAATTTACCAATTCTATTGCCAATACATACGGATAAGATCCACATTAAATTGTTGATAAAACATATCATGACACGCAGCTTCGAGGGCTGTTTATTGCCAGCGTAGTGCAGAAAGTATGTGGAATTAACCTGTCACACATAACAATGATACTCTGCTGCATTATTCACTGATTTAATACTAATTAAATTTAGTAATTTTACAATATTATTTTTCACCGAGCATTTACAATGAAAAGTTTCAATATCCCTGATTTTTATAAAAGTCCTATAATTTCAAAAGTAAAAGGAATACGCAAAGCGCGTGATCCGCATAAAAAAGATTTCAGCCCTACTTTATTAGATTTTGGTGTTGTTAGGTTTTACATTGCCCGTCATTTTGGTTTTTGTTACGGTGTAGAAAACGCTATCGAGATTTCCTATAAAGCAATTGAAGAAAATTCCGATAAGAAGATTTTTTTATTGAGCCAGATGATCCACAACCCGGATGTAAATAATGACCTGCTGAAACGCGGTGTCCAGTTTTTAATGGATACAGCAGGAAATCAAATTATACCATTTAGTGATCTTACAAAAAATGATATTGTAATTATTCCTGCATTTGGAACTACATTAGAAATTGAAAACACCCTCAATTCAATTGGTATCGAAGTTCGGACATACGACACCACTTGTCCTTTTGTTGAACGTGTTTGGAAAAAATCAGAAAAATTAGGCGAAGAAAATTATACTGTTATTATCCATGGTAAACACAATCATGAGGAAACACGTGCTACTTTTTCAAGAAGTGAAAAAAACGCGCCATCTATCATTGTTAAGGATATAGCGGAATCATGTGTGTTGGGCGAATTTATTTTGGGAAATGCTTCTATTAAACTATTTGAAAAAACATTTGAAGGGAGATATTCTTCTGATTTTGATCCTTATAAACATCTTGTTCGGGTAGGTGTGATCAATCAAACTACTATGTTGGCTTCAGAAACGCAAGGAATCGCCGATTATTTTAAAACTTGCATGTTGAAAAAATATGGTGAGGGAAATATAAAAAAACATTATGCGGATACACGTGATACCTTATGTTACGCGACTAATGAGAACCAGGAAGCGACATACGGATTACTTAAAAAAAATGCCGATTTGGCAATTGTGGTAGGCGGCTATAACAGTTCCAACACTTCACATATTGTTGAATTATGCGAAAAAAAATTACCTACCTATTTTATTTCTTCTGCTTCAGAAATTATTACAAGAAACACGATACATCATTTTAATTTTTTTAAAAAGGAGAATTTGTCCACCGATAATTATTTACCAAAAAAATCACCAGTCGAAATTATTCTTACCAGCGGCGCTTCCTGTCCTGATTCGGTCGTGGATGATGTATTGCAAAAAATACTTTCTTTTTATCCTTCCGCAAAAAAAATTGAGGATGTGATAAAAGAAATTGAAACAATGTAAACACAAAAGCACTCTATGAAAAAATGTGTGTGTTATATATTATTTGTTTTGCATTTTCCTTCAGTAAGTGCACAAAAAAATTGCACTGTAACCAATCAAACATTTACTGGCAATGAACAACTATATTATAAAACCTATTATAGCTGGGGTGCAATATGGCTGGGAGCAGCGGAAGGCAGCTTTAACACACAATTTTTGGATGTGAATGGAAAAACTGTTTACCATATTATTGGATCAGGACATACTTATCCAAAATACAATTGGCTGTATGTAGTGAATGATAAATATGAATCGTATACCGATACTTCCACTTTAAAACCTTTACGTTTTATTCGCGAAGTGCATGAGGGCAGCACCCACATTCATGAAGATTATGTTTTTAATCATCGAAAGAATAAAGTTTATTCGTCCTCACAAAAAAATGAAGATGCCACTAAACTTGATTCTACAGCTATTACACCTTGCACCATTGATGTAATGTCCGCTGTTTTTCAGGTACGTTGCTTAGATTTTTCATTATACAAGATCAATGATACCATTCCAATAACATTTGTATTGGGCGGAGAAGTTTTTCCATCTTACATCCGTTATCTGGGTAAAGAAGTAATAAAAACAGAGCTCTTAGGAAACGTGCGTTGCATTAAATTCCGTCCTAAGCTAATTGAAGGAACGCTTTTTAAAGGTGGTGAAGGAATGACGGTTTGGGTTACGGATGATAAAAATAAAATGCCGGTATATGTTGAAACACCTATTATTGTTGGAGTGATAAAAGTACAGTTGTCAAAATATTCTGGTTTGCGAAATAAAATAGAGTGTATAGTTACGAAGTAATTTGTGGTGTGTAGTGCAGCGAAGAACGAAGGTATCTCACTTAAATCCATTATATGAGATGCATTCGTTCCTCCCAATGACGTACTATACAATTCATGCGTTTATTGCGAGGTTTTTGAACATTAAGCAACCCAGTAAAAGTCACCACTTGCAATATCTTTTGGTTTATATAAAATAAAGGCTTCGGGTAAAAGTTGTTTCACCAATTTGTCGGAAGGTAAAATAGCCTGCTGTATCAATCTATCCGACACGCCCAAGCTAAATTCAAAATCCGATTGTGGAAAGGAATTAAAAAAAAATAAAAACAAGAAATGAAATTGGGCCGGACGAAAAGCCTCACAATGAACATTATTTAATAAACTGCTTCAATTCGTCAATCGAAATTCTTTCTTCATAAATAGCTTTTCCGACGATAGCGCCTGAGCAACCAATCTTTTTCAATTCTTCCAAGTCTTTTAATGAAGCAACTCCACCACTTGCAATCAGGTTTATTTTTGGAAACCGTTCAATCATTTTTTTGTAAAGATCAATGGACGGGCCTTGTAACAAACCATCTTTAGAAATATCAGTACAAAAAATATCTTTAATTCCTTGTGCCATATTTTCTTCTATAAAATCAAATACTGAAATATCTGTTGTTTCTAGCCATCCACCAATTGCGATGTTTTCATTTTTTACATCCGCTCCCAATAATATTTTTGATGAACCATATTTATGTAACCAGGAAAAAAACAGCTCCTTGTCTTTTACTGCAATGCTTCCAATGGTTGCAATATTAGCACCGGCATCATATACATTTTGAATATCCTTATTTGTTTTAATGCCACCGCCAAAATCGATCACTAATTTTGTTTTTGATGCAATTGTTTCAAGCACTTTATAATTTACTACTGCACCTTTTTTGGCTCCATCCAAGTCAACTAAATGTAAACGTGTAATTCCAATGTCTTCAAACATCAAAGCTACTTCCAAAGGGTTTTCATTGTAAACCTTTTTTTGAGCGTAATCACCTTGTGTTAATCGAACACATTTACCATCAATAATATCTATTGCGGGGATGATATTAAAGCCCCCAACTCCTGAAATTAACGGATTTGCATTATAAAACATGTTGTCTTTCATTTGTTCCAAGTCCCTTTAATTTAGGGCTTACTTAGTTTTATAAAATTTTCTAATATCTTTTGTCCGGCTTCACCTGATTTTTCCGGATGAAATTGCGTAGCATAAAAATTATTTTTTTGTAATGCAGAACTGTAATTAATTCCGTAATCAGCTTTGGCAATTGTATTCTTGCTAAGTTCAGCGTAATAACTGTGAACAAAATACATATAGGTATTTTCGTTCACGTTATTAAACAGTGATGATTTAAGATCAAGTATATTGTTCCAACCTATTTGTGGGACTTTATACCTCACCCCAGCTTTCTCCACAGAAGGTGGAGGAAATAACTTAACGTTCAAATTAAAAATCCCAAGACACTTTGTATTTGCTTCTTCGGAATGATTACACATCAATTGCATTCCTAAACAAATTCCTAATACAGGTTGTGTTAATGATGTAATCACGTCATCTAATTTTCGTTCACGTAAATATTTCATAGCACTGCTTGCTTCACCAACACCCGGAAAAATCACTTTGTCAGCAGAAATGATCTCATTGATTTCATCTGTAACAGTTGCATTTACTCCAATACGTTCCAACGCGAATGTTACTGAACGTATATTTCCTGCATTGTATTTTATGATAACTGTTTTCATTTATAATATTCCTTTTGTACTAGGTAAACTCATATTATTGGGATCACGTTTTACAGCTATCTTAATTGCTTTTGCAAATGCTTTAAAGATTGCTTCAATTTTGTGGTGCTCATTTTGACCTTCTGCTTTTATGTTTAAATTAGATTTAGATGCATCGCTGAATGATTTAAAAAAATGGTAAAACATTTCAGTCGGCATCTCACCAATTTTTTCACGTTTAAATTCCGCTTCCCATACTATCCAGTTGCGACCGCCAAAATCAAGCGCTACTTGAGCTAAACAATCATCCATTGGTAAACAAAAGCCATAACGTTCAATCCCGCGTTTATCGCCCAATGCTTTCGCGAATGTTTCACCTAATGCAATTCCAACATCTTCAATGGTGTGATGTTCATCAATATGCAGATCTCCTTTTGCTTTAATTGTAAGGTCAAGATTTCCATGTTTGGAAATTTGTTCCAGCATATGATCAAAAAATGCAAGTCCTGT
>JBBSPS010000185.1:0-8187 GCA_038258655.1 Bacteroidia bacterium | reverse complement strand
TGCTTATAGAAAGAATGGTGAAAAATGAACCTAAGCGCCTAAAATCAACAGATGGTAAGTGAGATCTAAGCGTATATACCTATTAGTTTAATTGTCAAAAATGAGAGTCCTAGTGTCCCTGATGGATACAATTATTGTTTAACAAATCCTTTCGGTTCACCTGGGGTTCCACGAACATATAGTTATACAGCGCCTGCTTATTTTAAGTCGATTAATAAATACAAATATGGGTATTTTGAAATAAATTGTAATTTGCCTGAAGCTTCTGGAAAAGATAATTATGGCATTGGAGCTAATTTTTACCTGCATGGATTTGATCAACCTGTATATTCTGAAATAGATATATTCGAATTTGTTGGAACGGACACTAAAGTAAATCCTTATAAACGTAACCCAAACAGATATACAAATAATGCTCATTATAATGCTTCGAATGATCCAGTTAATGATAATTATGGGAATATTAACTTCTATCAACCTTTCAATAATACATATCACACTTTTGGTTTAGCATGGTTTCCTGATGGGTTTGAATATTATATTGATGGAAGTATTCAACGTGCATCAACCTTTGAACCTACATCCTATTATCCAATGAATATTGTTGTAGATCAGAATGTTTTTTCTTTTGGTGAAGTGATAGGTACCGATCCAAACCCTCCTTCTAACCAAACAATAATGCCTTATAATTTTAAAGTAGACTATGTGAAAGTGTACCAATATCAAAACCCTACTTCCACTAGTGGTACTGTTACTTACTGTGATCTTAATAATTATGTGCCCACATTATTCAACCACTTAATATTAAGTGGAGGGACATGTAATGCAACTCTTTCAAATAATAAACAAGTATATTTTAGAGCTACGAGTGATATAACTTTTGCTGCTGGATTTTTTGCGGACATTGGAAGCTCATTTTATGCAGAAACAATTCCGTTGCCAACTTTTAATCAATAAAATTAATAATCATAAAACCTTCCAAAATGAAAATTAAAAAATGTTTGTCGTTATTTTTAATGCTATTAACAATAACTGTTAATGCACAAATAAAATTAGAATCAACAGGTAAAGTAATTGTTGGGCTATCAACATTTTCAGCTTTGTCGCAATTCGATGTTCGGAGTAATGGTAGCGCTGGACCAACAGAAATTAAAGTATACAATGTTAATGGATCCAGAGCAATATTATGGGCATTGTCCTCTCAAATGTCTTACGGTTTTGGTGTAAATGGTACGACTGGACAAATATATGTTTCTTCTACATCAAACCCTCTCATGACTTTTTTATCAAGTGGAAATGTTGGTATTGGAACAACTACTCCTGGGTATAAGCTTGATATAAGTGGCTCAGCACATTGTACAGGTAATGTGTGGACGTCTTCTGATAGCCGTTTCAAAAAAAATATAAAATCAATTGAAAGTCCCTTGGAAAAAATTATGAAAATAAACGGGAAAACCTATGAATTTAAAAAGGAAGAATTTAAAAATTATAATTTCAACGAAGGCTCCAATTTTGGGTTTATTGCGCAGGAATTAAAAGAAGTTTTACCTGAAGCCGTAAAACTTGAAGAAAATGGATACTATAGTGTTAACTATGACGCAATAATTCCTGTATTAGTTGAAGCAATGAAAGAACAAAATTTAAAAATAAAAATTCTTGAATCACAACTTCCCTTAAGTTCATATGAAAAAAATTCTATGCAAGCTAATGCCCCTCAATTAATGCAGAATAATCCTAATCCGTTTAATCACCAAACAAATATTCAATATTACTTGCCACCTGAAACAAAATCAGCATCATTAATGATATTTGATTTACAAGGCAAATTAATAAAAACATTTAATATTTCTGAATACGGAAATGCATCTATGATTATAAATGCAAACGAACTTAGTGCAGGGATGTTTATTTATTCTTTAATAGTAGACGAAAAGGTGGTTAATACTAAACGAATGATTATGACAAATTAGATTTTTAAATTATCTTTTTCTATTGCATTTGAAAGTGTAAATTCATGTATTTTCAAAAAAATATTTAGATCAGCGGTATTTGTAAACATTTTGCTTTCTCCTTTTGAGAAATAAAAATCAGTATGGCATATTATATAATGAACAGGTACTTATTATCAATCTATTAAAAACTCTTCAAAAAGTGTAATATTCTTCATTTGTTAGTTTTGTGGAAATTATTATTGTTGATCATCCTCTGATAATTTACATATTATATGCAACCCAAAAAAATATTTTCTATTTTTAATAAATCCATCTCTATAGAAAATGCTATTGTATTAGGCATACTGTTAGTTTGTATAAGCCCCTTTTTTATTGTTTCCATTTTTAACAATCCTTCCATTGATGATTTTGTTTTTCCTGATAAAGTGTTTACCTTAGGATTATTCCATTCACAAATAGATTGGTACTTGCATTGGACGGGGAGGTATTTCTCTACATTTTTGCTTAGTATAGGACCATTAACATTTCATAGCATAACAGGCTATAAAATAGAATCCACAATATTAATACTATTATTTATTCATGCCACTTATATTGTTGTTTCAAGACTATTAGGAGAACAATTATCGGAATTTAAAAAACTCTTTTTAGCTTTATTATTCTTTATAGTATACATTATGTATGCTCCCTCAGTAGTTCAAGGGTTTTATTGGTTATCAGGAGCATTTACCTATCAATTAGGCAATATTTGTTTGCTGTATTTGATTGGAATTGTTCTTAAATACGGGCAAGGAAATGCATCGAAGACCACAAAATTTATTGGAGTATTACTTGTTATACTTTCTCCGGGATTAAATGAAAATTCACTTGTATTACAAAACGGTTTTTTAGGTATCGTATTTCTAAATTATTTATTTCGCACTAAAAAAATCAATCGTTTTTTATTAAGCCTTTTACTACTTAGTATCGTATTTTCCTGTGTTGAAGTATTGGCTCCCGGAAATTATGTAAGGGCAGCTATAATGAAAGATCCTAATCAATATAATTTTAGTTATGCTTTTCCGCTTGCTATTGAAAATTCCGTTGCCATAATATACAACTTTGTCATATCCCTTCCTTTTTTAATAATATCTTTTTTATGTGTAATGGTGTTCACTAACAAAAAATATAATCTTCCGGATATTATAACAGGGAAATTATACGTTACTATACCATTATGTTTCCTATTGTTTTTCACTTCTGTTTTTATTAATTATTTTATTACCACAATCCCTCCACCGGACAGGGTACTTAATGTTTCTATATTTATTTTTCTTGCCTCTTTTTATTACAATATCATTCTTATAGGTAAACAGTTGAATGGAATAACAAAAAAATTGCATTACCCTGTTTTATATCGCATACTTAAATACCTGTTAATATCTTTGTTTATTTGTGCCGTTTTAACTACTAAAAATAATATTAAAACATGTTTTGTGGATGTCTTTTCAGGCAAGGCATATGAGTATAATCAAAATTGTTTAGAACGATATAAAATACTGAATAATACCGAGGAAGGAAAAGAAGCACGTCTTTATACGTGTACTGCGTTTCCAAAGACGATCTTATTTCGTGATTTAGACAACGACTTTTTTACAAGTTTATTCGGACAATATTTTAATAAGGTAGCATCAGTTGTTTCCTACCGCCCTCCTCATTTTGCCGAAAAATATTTTTATTCGTTTGAAAATGATACCAGAAAACAATTTACAGATACGCATACATTGAGTTATGAGAAGGCATTTAACGGAATGTATTCATCCAAGTTTAAAGGAAACGATTCCTGCTCAATAGTTTTTTGTAAAAAAATATGGGAACTTAGTTCTTATAATTATACTAACATTACCAATCTCAATGCCCAAATTAAACTTTTTGTTCCTGATTCCGTATTTGATGCTGTATTAGTTATATCAATTGTAAACAGCAAGGGGGAAGCTATTTTATGGACAGGGAAATCGATTACAAACAAAGAATATAAATCAAATACATGGAATGATATTACAAGCATTTGTTCTATCACAGAAAGTCGCTTTTCCCAACCTAGCTACGAAATTAGAATTCTTGTATGGAACAGGTCTTCAGCTACTATGTATATGGATAATATGGAAGTGAAAATTTATTAAATCAATACCTCGTAGCTTTGCACAGCAATTTAAATTATTGAGCCACGGATTCACAAATTTAATATTTTGTGTTATGTTAGAGCGTGTTAAAATTTTATTCAGAAATTTTATATGGATATTGTCACCATCTTTTTCAATTTTTATAATGTTTCCTGATTTTCCACAATTCAATTGGCATACCAAGTGTATCTCTTAATTCTATTTTTGAATCTCCCACTTCTTTCCAAACTTCTAAAGGGTATTCCAATATCATGTTGTTTAGTTCATCTAAGGAGTATTTTTCTTTTAGTCTAAAAAAAATTTCCACATCAAATAGCCATTTGCTTTTAAATTCATCTTTAAATATAAATCCGGCTATTTCACGCCTAAATATTTTAGCTCCACATTGTGTATCATAAAATGGAAGTTGCAGCATGTTGCTAATAATAGTTGCTATAATACGACCGAGGTAATGTCGTTTGAAACTACGGTTAATATGCGTTCCCATTCTTCTTATTCTGGAACCGCAAACTATTTTTAAATCTGATTTTGAATCAAGTAGCTGAACTAATTTTTTAAATTCATTTAAAGGAGTCGATAGATCGGCATCTAAAAAACCTACCAATTCAATATCTAAATCATGCTCTAAAAATTTTTGAATTCCACTTCTAACAGCTTCTGCTTTTCCTTTATTCTTTTCTAAATTTAAAATTTCTATTTATCCTGGAAGCATTTTTTGCAAATCATAAAGAACACTCAATGTTTTATCTTTACTTCCATCGTTGACAAAACAAATAAAATAGTTTGGGTTTTCTTTTAAGAAAACTATAAAAGCGTCCTGAGGCAACCTGTTTTCCTCATTATAGCAGGGAATTACAATGCCTGTTTTTTGCATATTGTGAAGCAGGATAAACCTGGATTTTTAATTCCCAGTGATGTGAATAAATTGAAAAAATGATAATCAATCAGCAATACATTTTTTATAACAAACGTTTTAATACTGCTTCCTGCATAATCTCCAATACCTTTTACTTCGGATGTTTTTTTTTCTACTAATTTTTGAATGATCCTTGGGATAAGCAGTATAGTAAAGAAATAGCCGTCTTTTATTTTTTTAAACCCGGCGCTTTGTATTGTTTTATCTAATGTAACAAGAGTATGTCTGCGATAATGTTTAAGAAAAACATCGTGGTTACTAAAAAGTGCTTGAAAAGCGGGTACTGTGATAAACATTTTTGTATCATTTGATAGTAAAGGATTAGAATGTACCATTTTTAAAAACTCAACATCTTTATCTATGTGTTCTATTACATCAAAAAGAAAAACAAAATCTACTTTATCCTTATGCTGCAATAAGGCTTCATCCAGGGTAGCAAATAATGAAATTTTTTCGCTAATTTGATTTTTTAGAGTTTCACGGAGTTCGGGGGTAAAAGCAGTGTCAACACATAAAAAACGGAACCGAGGGAAAATAAGTGATAAACGATAAGCTACGTAAGCATCTCCGCAACCAATATCCAATACCAAAATTTCTTTTTTACTGATTGCCGCTGTTTCTTTTTTTAATTTATTGGCTATTACCTGTATACGCGCTTCCTCCCAAGGATGCCTGCGCAAAGAAGCATAATTTGTTATTGCAAGTTCGCAAATGTCCATATTTTATTCAAATAATACCTTGCAGCTATACTACAGGGCCTGATTAGCATAGTAAAAAGATAATATTTATTTTGTGAGTAAATACATTCTTACAAGATATAACAAAAATTTATTCTTGTATCATTCGGATACTCCAACAAACTATCGAAAGAGTATTTTGTTTTAGGGAAAATAAATTTGCTTGATATAAATATGTTTTCATATGTAACAAAGATAGTTTAAATAGTGAAAAGCATACCGGCAAAATAATTTTTCATCTTCTTGTTGTTCGAAAAATATATTTCATGAGCAAGAAAAAAACAGTCAACTCAAATGCTGGATAACTGAATTTATTTATTCCATTTTTAGTTTTTCCCTTTTTTAATTTTTATTCATTTAATACCTCATAGCTACGGATATTATAGGTTTGTATGGTGATAATTTTTGCGAAAAATCTGTAGAAAAAAATCAACCATTTTTTTATTGACAAATTTTTGAACAGCCTCTAATAATTTTACTAATTTAGCTAAAGTGAAATTAACAAAAAAGAATGGAAGAACCATTATATATAATAGCGTAGGTATTTAACTCCTAAACGATTTCGGAAAAGCTTATATTCATAAAAAATCATGTGTGTTATTTTTTGCTGCAATTAAGATGACTATAAATAAAACGAACCTCAATAAAAAAAAACTTGCATCATTTCTTATTAATGATTGGGCTTTTTTTATATGCTTAATTTTTGGTATCTACTTCATCACCTTAAATATATTAGGCAGATCATTTGAATATTTCCCCGGCGATTTAGGAGATGCTCGTTTTAATATGTATTTACTTGAGCATGCCTATAAGTGGTTTACCGGGCAGGAAAGCTCATTTTGGAATGCCTCTTTTATGTACCCCGAACCAAAAATTATTACTTACTCCGATAATCTGCTTGGTTCTGCTCCTTTTTATTCTATTTTCCGTTTAATTAATTGTGATAGAGAAACATCCTTTCAATATTGGTGTCTTACATTAAGTATAATGAATTATTCTTCTTGTTATTTTTTTCTTAAAAGCTGGTCTAAAAACAACCCCGCATCTGCCTTAGGGGCTTTTGTATTTGCTTTTTCTATGGCATTACAATCTCAAATGACACATGCCCAAACCTTCCCCCGCTTCTGCATACCCTTGGCCTTTTGGATGGGGATTCTTTTTTTAAAGGAGCTCAAATCACGCTTTTTTTTTGCAACTATTGTATTCGTAGTATATCAATTATACTGTGGAATTTATCTTGGGTTAATGCTTTCTGTTCCTGTTGGTATTTTTCTATTGGCAGGCATCATCTACAGAAGAAAATTATTAATCGAAAAAATAAAAAATATCAAATGGTTATTAGCAATAGTAGGATCAATACTAATAAATATATTAATAGCTCTTCCTCTAATGCTTCCCTATTATGAACATTCCAAAGACATCCCACCTTATTCGTATGAAAGTGTATTTTTAAGTATCCCTACCCTAAAATCATTTTTCTTTAGTCAACCAGGTAGTATTTTATGGTCTTTCCTCGAAACAACCGGAATGCATCTTACTAGTTTTTGGGATCATCAAATTTTTTCTGGAGGAATTTCTACGCTTTGTTTGCTACTTTTTTTTTTCATAGCCATTTTAAAGCTACTTCATAAACGTTTTTTTTCATCCATTTTTATAACCGCATACGATTATCTTTTTCTCTTCACTGCATTATTTACCTTATTACTATTTACACGTTTTAATTACTTCTCTTTTTACAAAATTATTTTCAATATACCGGGATTTTCTTCTATGAGAGCCATTCAACGGATCATTAACATTGAATTGATATTTTTTTCAATCGCTACTACCTTTATTTTTTCTAAAATAATTAAAAAAAAATGGATTTCCACAATACTATTTATTATCATTTCCATAGGGCTCATTATAGATAATTACTACAATAAAGAAGTCATTTACCATACTGAGAAAATGGCCTCACAAAAAAGGACGAACGCCCTTTCGTTCAAAATGAGAGATATTCCCAAAGGATCCATCATCTCATACGAATTTACGGGCATACCTGATGATCCCGTGGGATATCAATTAGATGCGATGCTTGCCGCTCAAACTCTTAGTTTAAAATCTGTCAACGGCTATAGTGCTACATCTCCAGGAAGCTATACCCAATACTGGGGTGAATTAAGTGAAAATGGAAGAAAAAATTGGTTAGCTTCAAAAAATCATGCAAGTGATTTCGTATACATAATTCATGAATAAATTCGAGTTATAGATTAGTCTTTATATAAGTTAATTTTATTAATAAACTATAATGTTTATTTTGTGCGTCATTGCGAGGAACGAAGCAATCTCACTCCTGTGCTTCAATGAGATTGCTTCTATGTTGTAATGCAAGTTTATTATCAATTATTTTTAAAATATAGCTTGTTAATGATGTTTTC
>JBBSPS010000184.1:0-8247 GCA_038258655.1 Bacteroidia bacterium | reverse complement strand
TGTGTACATCTATGCCACAACCGATGGAAACTATTTGTTCGTAATGAATCGTTTTTTTCATTGTATAGGTTTTTAGTTTACACAATGCTACGAAAAATTCATCGGTGTTTGTGCGCAACAGCACATGGCTATTTCATGATCTTTTATTTTTAGACAATAAATGCAAAACAAAGATAGAGTGAAAAAGAAGAAATAAAAGTGCCATTTATTTAATGGTAGGTTTAACCGTTTAAACGGTAGTCCATAGCATTCTTAACTCATCACTTATAATTTATAACTCACAATTTATCATTTTACTAATTGTAAAAACCCCTTCTCCTCATACTCCTTTTCATCTATACCTATCGCAGTAAGCACATAATAGTAAACACCACTGGTACATTCTTCACCTGCTGTTGTTCTCCCATCCCAAAAATCATTTGCATTTTTTAATTCGCCTACCAATATACCCCAGCGGTTATATATTTTACAATTAAGTGTTTTTATGTTTTTACTTGTAATTGCAAATACATCATTTGGTCCATCATTGTTTGGGGTAAAATGTTTGGTAATGTTATACTACTAATAAGTACTGGCGTTATAGGTTTTACAGTATCACTACATTCCACTACCGTTACACTATCTATATAATAATACGAAGCGTTATTTCCCCAACCATTTCCTCCCACAAAACTTGTATCACTATTTCCATCATTATTAAAATTGCCAATTGTTATGTATTGCTCACCACCTACAGCTACAAATTTTCCTGAAATTAAAATCCAACCAAGCGTATCAGTTAAAGGATTGGATAATGAATTAACTACTTGTGGAGTATAAGGTAATAAATAATAATTACCACTACCCACGGCAGTTGGTGAAAAATATGCCCCAATTGTAGTGGTTGCATATTGCATCTCATTTGCTAAACTTACATAAAACCTGACACAATACTTTCTCCCTGCTATTAAAGTATCATTTAATATGGTTTGCATATAGTCTCTTGAATTCGGAAAAAAAGCATTATAAGTATAAAATCCTCCATAGGCCACACCATTTTTAGCATACTGATAACCTATAGAATTACTTGGCACTCCAAATAAACTCGTGCCACATTGATTAAAATATTCGGACGTACCAATAGTAGGATTGGTCCAAGGAACAGCCAAAGGGATCTGGTTAATGGTATTCGGACAACTACTGTATATTTCAAAACTTGGATTTGGAATCAAATTTTGAGCATAGGTGTTACAGGTAAAACATACGCTCAGAATTATAATACTAAACAAGTGTTTTACACAATACGAAAATAAATCTCTCATTACACAAAGATAAACCCTTTGTACAATATTGTACAAAGGGTTTATCTAATTTTAAATTTTAATTCTATTTTACTATTACTAGTTTACTATATGCTTTCACGGTGTTATCAATAATCACGGAATAAAAATAAACTCCATTGTCTAATCCGCTTTCACTGATCTTTAAGGAGTTACTTTGCCCTTCTGTTAATTTATATTTATTAATCATCCTTCCTGTAATATCATACAATACAAACATTCCCGTTGATTGCGCTGATAAGGAATATTCAAAGATCATATTTCCATCGTTCGGATTAGGATACAATTTATAAGTTGAAAGTGCAGTGATTTGATTTGTAGCTGTTATGCTAACACCTGATTCTGAACGGGTTGAAGGTTTCTCATTACAATTATCCACAAATTCGATCACATTATTTTCAATAGTCATTAACAAAACACGCGCCTGATACACTGCATCCCCACCCGAAATAGGGCATTGATTGGCTATTGATGTTAATGTATTGATATCCGCAGTATTATAAACATATTTACTGTTTATTAATTTACGCAATATCATTTCATTTGCAGTTTGCTGGTTTTGAGCGCCACCTAACCTCTCCGCCTGAGGCGGAAGGAACTCCATACCAATGTATTCGCAGCATCCATGCTACTTACGTAGAATGATGTTGAACATAAAATAATTCTTTTCTTCTTCTTCATTTTTATTGTTCAATTTATTTTTACATTTCGCTTACGCTACGTCTCCCTTTAGGGCAGGGGCTTACACAGTATTCCCCTTTAGGGCTATGGCTTACCTTACAAGTTGCAAAAATCCTTTCTCTTCATATTCCTTCTCATCCAACCCTATTGCAGTAAGTATATAATAATAAACACCATCAGTACATTCTAACCCCGCTGTGGTTCTGCCATCCCAACTATCATTTACATTTTTTAATTCACCTACAAGCACACCCCAGCGGTTATATATTTTACAATTAAGCGTTTTTATGTTTTTGCATGTAATTGAAAATACATCGTTTGTACCATCATTATTGGGTGTAAAAATGTTTGGTATTGTTATACTGCTAATAAGTACTGGTGTTATAGGTTTTACAGTATCACTGCATAACATTACTGATACATCGTCTATGTAATAACTCGCACCTGTATTTATAGCTCCATTGTTTATAATAGATGTATTTGTATTTGCATCATCTTTAAAGTTCCCTATTACAATATATTTTTCACCGCCTGAAGCTATAAAGCTACCGCTTACTTTTGTCCAGTTCATAGTATCTGTTATTATGTTACCGGAAGGGTTATTCACTTGCGCTATATAAGGAAGTACTGTGTTTACAGTGCTTGAAACCGGTATTTTAGAAAAATAAGCACCTATTCCATCTGCTGCGTATTTATATTTATCAGCTACAGAAACATAAAATTTCACACAATATTCCTCGCCTGCTTTCAATGAATCTTTTAATGGTGCCTGCATATATTCTCTACTGTTTGCAGATGTTGCCAAATAAGCTCCAACAAAAGCATATCCATTACCGCTATTCGGGGATTGATACCCCCAATTATTATTGGGGACGCTAAAAAGTGGAGATGGATTACAACTATTAAAATAATCAGGAGACCCACCCCCTCCTCCTAAAATATAAGCCCACGGTGTTGCTAAATATATTTGCCCTGCACTCGTAGGGCAACTTGTGTACATTTCAAAATCATAATTCTGAACTAAATTCTGAGCATCTGCTTTTTCAAAAAAGCAAATGCTCAGAATTAAAATTCTGAGCATTTGCTTTTTCATTGTATGCCTATAATTATATACATTTTCAGTGTTTGTAAACTGAAACAAATTTACTGCTTTATTTAATGATAACTAATTTATCGCTTTTTACAATTGTATTGTTTACTGTAATGTGATAAATATAAATACCATTATTAAGGTCGGCATTGTTTATTTGTAACTGGTTATTATTTGCATTTAATGGATAACTGCAAATTAATTTACCTGCCAGATCATAAATTTTAATTATTCCTGTATCGCCCTGATTAATGGTGTAATCCAATAACATGTTCCCATTATTCGGATTAGGATACAATTTATAATTTGAAGATGTGATAGTTTGAAGATATGAAGATGTAATATTAACTTGTGGTTCTGAACGAATGGAAGATTTCTCATTACAATTATCCACAAATTCGATCACATTATTTTCAATAGTCATTAATAAAACACGCGCTTGGTACACTCCATCTCCACCTGAAATAGGACATTGATTGGCTATTGAGGATACTACTTTTTTATCAACATCAGTATAAACGTATTTAGGCATTATTAACTTTCTTAAAATAAGATCATTAATAATTTGCTGATTTTGTTCTATTGCATTGGCCGGTACAATCCCTTTATTGATGCTGTTTGCCAGTGTATAGTTACTTTGCAATATTTTATCATCAACCTGTGCCAGCTTGCCAATGTTCGCATTTATATTGTTGTTATAAAATTTCTGCAAACCGCTATTAGCAGCTGTTAATTGCATATCCTTTTTTGCCTCATTAAACACAAATTTTTTACGTTGCCAATGCGAAGCATCGTTATAAACAGGTAATTGGGTGGTGTCCTCGGCTATTGTTTTTAAATATGCACTATAAACGGTTTTATCTGCGCCGCCTCTTTCAGCGCCACCACCTGCTATAGGAGCCGCAGGAACAGGGCCACAAATAAATGATGGAGGATTGGTTGATGCCAATAAATAAGTTCCCCAAACGTATGGAGTACCATTGTTTATAAATCCATTTAATGTAGGTCTTGTCAAATTTGCGATTGCTCCATTATTATCTGTTACATAAAGAATTGAACTGTTTGCATTTGAATTATCTGCCATTGTTTGTGAACGCGAAAAATAAGGTGCTCCCGCAGGGCTCATATCCCAATAATTATTGCTTGGATAAGTACTAGTGCCTTGTGTACCTATAATGCCTGAATTTAATAATACAAAACCATCCTGCGCACGGTGCATGATATTGCCCCAAATACCAATAACTCCGTTATTATTTATATATGGGCTTAAACATCCGTTATCAAATACCATACTGCGTGCTGCATCATCTATTTGATTACAGTCAACCAGCATATTGGTAGATTTTTGTAAGTAAATACCGTAGGAATTTATATTACCGGTACTTAAATATGCATTCCCTCCTACATTATTGTATTTAGTGTGGTTTACCCGTATAATTATACCATTACAGGATTTTGCCACAATACCATTTGTATTTGTAGTACCCGAGTTGTAACGTACAGTGCAACTATTACCGTTTACATCGTATGGAATTCCTACGCCTGGCCCATCCCCATCTTTAACATTTAATAAAGAAATGCAGTTTGCAGTTTCGGTAATTATATTGTTATCAATTCTCCAGCCTGTAGGCGCAGTTAATGTCCCATTCAATAGATCTGTAATGTAAATGCCATTTGTGCAGCGTCCGTTTCCATCTGCTGTAATGTTAGTATTGTTACTTATTAATAAGTTAGCTGTATTAAGTGAATAATTGCTACCACGGTTAACATAAATTGCATTTTCACAATTTTTAATCAATGTTTGGTAAGTAATGTTTATAACATTACTTGCTGTGGGTGAATTAATATAGATACCATATTTACCATAATTTAGGGTACCAAGTGGCGTAAATGGTCCGGTATTGGAATTAGTAATGCTATTACCAACAATTTTTTGTGTTTGATAATTTGCAACACCTACTGCCTGATACGTATTATTAAATGTATTTGGTTGGTTAGCAAGAGTACCTCCTATTGTCACGGAATTTATTCCTGTATTTGCAGTACCAAAGGCGGTTATCCCTATGCCACTTATATAATAATTAGAATAGCATGTTGCCGGTGGTGGAAGGCAAGTGGTTTGTTGAGATATATTATACCCTAACAAATATTGAAACCTATTATTGTAAATTATAGCGTTGGAGCGTGTTAAATAAATGCCACACATAATCCAGTCAAAAATATTTAAGTTGGATGCAGCGCTTGCTGATCCAATATTAATGGTTGTTACATCGGTAACACTTATACCGCAGTATCCTTTCCTGTCGGCAATAGGTGATTTTAAAATCGATTGCGCAAATGATGTTAAGGGGTATGTTATTCCTTTAAGGTCACTTACCTTTTTGTTGTTTAATGGATTTGTATTACCGGGCAATGATCGGGAAGTAACAATTGAATTTATCATAGTTCCGGTATGTGAACCTGCAAAAATACGCACATCCACAGCTGTAAGATTTTTATTAAAAATAGCTGTATTAATAGTAAATATACCTCCTCCTGTGGATACTACAGCGTTAAAAGCATCTTCAATAAACGCGTCTCCGTTTATTGTTACTATTCTTCCGCTTGGCACATATATCCCATCCCACATATTAGTACAACTATATATATGGGTATGCGCATTCAATGTTAAATCACCTGTTGTTAAACTAATAGCGGCTCCGGTAATGACAGATCCCGGGTTCATTATGATATTACAACCTGAAAATGTAATATTCGCATTTATATTTAAAGTACCTGTAATGGTTATGTTTTTACCTGTAATTGTAACATTTGAACCAAATACTGCGCTCGAATTTTGTCCGTTTGTAACCGCATAATCAATCTGGCTAAGGTTACATGGGGTTGAAACCGTTATTAAAACTGTTGCAGTGGCGGTGCAGCCGCTTGCATCGGTTACTGTTACGGTATAGGTAGTAGTAGCTGTTGGGCTAGCTATAGGATTAAAAACAGTTGGATTACTTAAACTCGCTGTAGGAGCCCAACTGTATGCAACTCCGGCACTTGCTGGAGCTGTTAGTTGACTGGTTTGTGGTGGCGATATAGTGCTTGGTGATGCGCTGGCGGATACCACGGGTAAAGGATTTACCGTTACCGTTACAGTAGTTGTGCCTATACATCCTATGGTGCTTGTTCCGGTTACGGTGTAGGTAGTAGTAATTGTTGGACTTGCTGTTACTGAAGTTCCTGTGGTAGCGCTTAATCCTGTTGGTGGCGCCCATGTATAAGTGGCCGCACCGCTTGCTGTTAGTATTCCTGATTTGCCTTGGCATATTGTTGCCGGGGGTACTGTAACTATTACCTTTGGTACAAGTGATACATCGTCAATGTAATAATATCCTGTATTATGTTTTAGTATAGAAAGACCACAATTTTCTATCGTTATATATAAATTCGGTGCAACTACATTAATATTAGGTACAGAATCGGATCGGAAATTACCTATTACAACCCATCGTGCTGCTGTAGTAGCTGTAAAAGTTTTTGTAATTTGAGTCCAACCGACTTTTTGAGTAATTATGGTTGAGGACTCTACCTGTGGGATGGCATAAAGCGGGTATGGAAAATTTGTGGGAGCATTTAATGTATTATTTACATCAGTGGTAAGAAATAAAGCACCAATATATGTAGCTACGGCAGAGGTATCAGCTAAGCTTACGTACATTGTAAAAGTGTATTGCTGACCTACAACTAAGGGATTAGATAATTGTTGTTGTATGTATTCTCTATAATTGTGGCTCCAATCTAACGAATTTATCCAACCATTGTTTAAAGTATATTGAGCATATGTAGCTATCCCTGCGTATCCCTGACCTGAGTTATGTGATGGTTCTGTTCCTTGAAAATTATTAGGGACACTCAAAGATGGAGGATGAATGGGCGGGGTACAGGTTGATCCTTGACAATAGTTTGCATTAAAATAATCGGAAGTGCCACCATCAGGTTCATCACATCCGTAACTTCCGGGATAATTTATTGGGTCGAATTGTATCTTGTTCCAACAAGCGGCAACAGCCATATCTCCTACTCCTACAGGACAAGCGGAGTACGATTCAAAATTACCATTGCAAATTAAATTACATGCAGGTGCCGGTATTACATCCAATACCCCACCACAGTAAATAGTATCACCCTGCGCCCTTAAACACAAATCAAAAACTGCGGTATTGGTTGTGCTGCGTCTTGCTGCTCTTAAATAATAAGTAGTACCAATTGTCAGCCTTTCGGTTAAGAACAATGAGCTGTCATTAGGGAACAAATCATTTTTGAATGTCCTATTCATCAAATGTAATCCATCACAAGCTCCCGAGTAAAATACTAATGTATCAACACGCTTAGTTGATGCCGTATTTCCTTTTAACAATATATCGCGACTGGTTTTATCTGCAACAAATGAAAACCACATCTCTCTTCCGCTTTATGAGTTCCCTGTTATGCAGGAATTTGTATTTGTAAAAACTTTTGCTGTTGCACAAGTGGCTCCTGTTTGTGCATTGCTTGTAATACAAATAATTAACAGGCTAAGAAATAAAAAGAATTTTTTCATTGGATTTAATTTTACGGATTGATTTATATTAGTTAATATATTTTTTATTTATTACAAATTAAAATTCGCTGCAAGATAATATGTAATCGCAAAAAATTTGGCATTCATCTATTGGCATTCATCTATAAAACATGTTTTTTTTCTTAAAAAATTTCTGCAATATTAATCAAATAAACTATACGTTGTACATATTATTAAGGCAGTTAAGAAATTTCTCATTTTTATTTTTTAAAAAGATCAATGGAAAATTAATTATCATTATTAAAATAATTTTTCAAAAAATGAAATTTTAATTTTCAAATGTAAAATAGTTAGATACATTTTAAAAACGTTAAATACTCACAAAGTTTCAATAAATTTTTCGTGTCATAGTTATATAGAACATGTTCAATTGCTTGTCCTGTATAAGATTTTATTAATTCCGATTCCCAATTAAATTGTTCATTCGTAGAATATGTTTTTTTTCAGCCATGATTTTTTTATGAATCTATAAAAAAACCAGGGCGTGAAACATCGCTTATTCATTTCAGGAACCGCCAGTCCCATCCACAGCATAAGCAAGTCCCCGCCCT
>JBBSPS010000183.1:0-8249 GCA_038258655.1 Bacteroidia bacterium | reverse complement strand
GTCTATCAATACGCTCATCATTGAATGCTGAAGTAAAATCTGGTATCGAATTTATTTTTTCTATCATATGTCAAAGAACGTATTTTTACCTTATACTTGTGGGTAAACGGTAGCTCCAAAGGAGAGGGGTTGTGGGTGAGGCTAATGAAAGCGGACTAATTTATATTAAGTGTTGATATAAGTTGAAATAAAGTACAGGAGGTAACAAATCCAAATAAACATATTTTAATCAATAAAACGTCCCGCTCTGAGTAATCGGAGCGGGACGTTTTATTTAGGATAAGCTCTAAAATTATTTTATCGGTTCAATATCCAAAATCACAAATGATTTATCTACAATAGAAGGACGTGGTTTTGGATTTTCTTTTGTTGGAGCAGGAGCTGGGCCGTACTCAGCAGTTGGTAAATAAAGATGATGTGTTTTTTTATCCAATGTAATTGTTCTGGCTCCTTTTTGGGTGGTTACATTTTCAAGCACTTTGTAGTTACCGCCATTTTCACCTTGAACAACTGTAAGTGTACCATCACCATTTGAGCTGTATGCACGTTCTTTATCAGCATCAAATGCGGCGCCATCAACATTTTCTCCTATTGGTAATGAGGTTATTACCTTTCCGTTTGTCGCATCTAGTATAACCATTAATTTATTATCAGCCACAGTAAACAAACGATGATTTTTATTGTCGAGCGCTAATCCGCTAGGTTCTTGCCCCGGAGCGATAGGCCACGTAGCTTCTACTTTTAACGTAGTTGAATTGATCACAGCAATTTTACTTTTATCTTCAATGTTCACATATACTTTTCCTTTTCCATCAGTAACAGAAAATTCTGGTTTCCCTTCCAATGGAATTGTAGCCACAACAGCATTGGTGTTAGCGTCTATAACAGTTGCATTATCACTACGGCCATTGTAAACAAATACTTTATGAGAGAATTGATCGTATAAAATAGCGTCAGGATTTTTACCTGTTATTTTAGTTTTAGTAATTGTCGCTAATGTTTTAAGATCAAAAACTGTTACAGACGTATCTCTGCCGTTACTGATAAATCCTTTGTTCAAATCAGTTGCTAAAGCAATTCCGTGTACACCTTTTGTATCAGGAATAGTACCGATAAGTTTACCATCAGCTTCATTTACAACATTCACAACAGTTCCGTGTGATATGTATAGGCGACCTGTAGCTTCATCAGAGATGAGATAATCCCAGCCTCCATCACCTTCTACTTTTATTTTGTTTGCAATTTTATAAGATGATTGCGCTTTTAATATCGTTGTGCAACTAAGCAGTGTAATACAGGTAATTAGATAAGTTGTTTTTTTCATGAGATTGTTGGTTTTTGGTTTATGATTCATTTGTATGTTTTCTGTAAATAACTTTTAATAGTGTTGGGAACACAATTAGCAACAAAGGAAGAGCGACTATAAACCCTCCAATAACAGCAATGGCCAATGGTTGGTGTAATTGAGCTCCTGATCCTATGCCAAGCGCCAATGGCATTAAAGCGATGATCGCTCCAAGCGCTGTCATTAATTTTGGGCGCAGCCTTGTGGAGATTGCATAAACAATTGCATCTTCAGCCGAACTGTTTTTTAATGTTGTTGAAAATTGCTGAAAGGTAAAAATTGCATTTTCTCCGATGATACCGATGATCATAATAAGTCCTGTATAGCTTCCCACATTTAATGGTGTATTGGTAATAAACAAAGCAATATAACATCCTGAAATGCCAAGCAATGAAATAATCAGAATCAATAACGATACTTTATAATTCTGAAAGAGAAATAAAATAACTGTAAACACCAATATACTTGCTGTGATCAGGATTAATAATAATTCATCAAATGATTTTTTCTGCTCAGCAAAAGCTCCACCATACACAATGTGATAACCTTGCGGTAAATGAATATTCGTGTTGATCTGTTTTTGAATTTTTTTCATAACTGTGCCAAGGTCGCTTCCATCAAGCCTTGCGCTGATAGATGCCATTGATTGCAGGTTTTCTCTTTTTAATTCAGATACACCTGATTTGATTTCCACCTTTGCGAATTCATTTATAGATTTTAATTTCCCGTCGGGAAGAAAAACCAATTGTTGTGAAATAGTATTGACTCCTGAATTTTTACTGTTCGGATAGATCATCCGAATGTTTGTCATTTGTTGATTTTCTAAAATGTTCCCGATTACATTTCCTTCTAACTGAGTTTGCATCTGGTATTGAAAATCAGCGGGAGAAATACTGTACTGAGCAAGTTTAGCATATTTAGGGGTAATATTAACTTCGGGCCCTGCAATGATAATACCATCAAACACATCGGCTGTGCCCTTTACTTTTTCAACGATACCTGCTATTTGTTTTGCATAGTCATTTAATACTTTCGGATTATTGCCAAACACTTTTACATCTATCGGTTGAGTTGAGCTCATCAGGTCCCCTAGCATATCCCCGATAATTTGTCCGAAGTCAATGATGAGTGAAGGTTGTGTACTTTCTATTTTCTGACGGATCTCACTGATCACTTCATCTGTAGTTCGAATTCTGTCTTTTTTTAATTGAATAAGATAATCGCCACGATTAGGTTCAGTAATAAAGAAACCCATTTCGGCTCCGGTTCTCCTGGAATAATTTTCTACTTCAGGTACTTTCACAATCATTTTTTCTACTTCACGCAACATTCTGTCGGTTTCATCCACGGAAGTTCCAGGTGGAGATTTATAATCAAGAACAATTGTTCCTTCGTCAATATCAGGTAGGAAGCCTGTTTCAAGTCGAGGATAAATATACCAAACTGAGATTATCAAACCGATAATAAATACAAAGCTTAATAACGGACGTTTAATAAAAAATGAGATCCATTTATAATTTATATGTTCAACAGGTTTTTGAGAATAAGTTGTTCGTTCTTTTTTCGATAGCAATAAATAAACTACAGGAAGGCCAATCCACGTTACAAAAAATGAACATATCAACGTAATGATCATAGTGTTTGTAAGTACATTAAAGTAAGCACCTGCAACACCACCCATCAAAATAAACGGAACAAAAATTACGATGGTACTTAATGATGAGCCAACCATTGCCGGAAACAAATAGCGAATGGAATGAACAAGTAAGTGGGAGGTGGGTTCTGATGGATGTTCTTCATGTGTACGATGAATTTGTTCCACAACTACTATCGCATCATCAATGATCAATCCGATGGATGCCGCAATAGCACCCAGTGTCATGATATTAAAAGTGTAACCGATCATGTATAATACTAAAAGTGTAAGTCCTAACGTTACAGGAATAGTTATTAAAATAGTAGCGCTTGCTTTTAACGAACGAAGAAAAATTATCGCGACAAGAATAGCGAGAAGCAATCCTACCCATAAACAATCAACAACACTTTTAATGGCGCCGTTAACAAAAGTTGCCTGGATATAATAAGGTTGTAATGAAATGTTTCCCGGTAAAATAGTATTTAATTCTTTTATTTTTTCCTGCATTGCATCGGAAACCTCTATCAGGTTGGCATTCGGCTGCTTGAATATATTTACGAGAACCGCATTACTTTTTCCGTTGGCATTTATTTTTGTGTATTCTACCTGTTCTTTAATATTAACTGATGCAATATCTTTTAGCAGTATAACGCGTTTTCCATCATTCCGGATAACTACATTTTCTAGATCTTCTTTATTGTAAACTCCGGCATCTGTAAGATTTAAATACAATCTTCTATAATCATAGGAGTATCCATTTGATGTAATAAAATTAGTTTGGTCAAGCGCCGTTTTAATAATGTTAGGAGTAATGGTAAAAGAACTCATTTTTTGAGTGTTCAATTCCACCCAATACTCTTTTGTTTTTCCGCCAAGTATGCGTACACTAGCAACACCGTTCACTTGCGATAAGAATGGTTTGATAATATTATTGGCAATCAATTTTAATTCTATTGGAGTTTTCCCTTCGCTTTCAAGTGTATAACCCATTACAGCAAGCAATGAAGGATTCATTTTTTCTACGGTGATATCCATTGCGGGAGGCAGTATATTTCGTATTTCGCCTATCCGCGATTCCATCATTTGTTGGGAAATGTTGATGTCGGCATCCCAATTAAAATAAGCGGATAATTCGCATGAGCCACGACTTGTAACACTTTGAACCATTGTAAGATCATGTACTTGCTTGATAGCGTTTTCTAATGGTTTGGTAACTGTGATCATCATTTTGTCGACCGGTTGTTGGCCATTGTTAGCAATGATCTTTATTTTTGGAAAAGTAATTTCAGGAAATAAGGACGTTTGAATTTTGGTGTATGCGAAAAAACCTCCAAGCAGAATTACTGCAAGCAAAAATGAAATAGCATTTTTATGTCCGGTATAGAAGTGTTTCACTTAAATAGATATAAGGTATAAGTTATGAATTATAAGAGATGAGTTATGAGAATTGTAATCATATTTAATATTTTTGTTTACCATATTCGTTTTATATAAAAATTTTATTATTTACTTAAATACTTCACTCATAACTCATCTCTCATAATTCATAATTCATCACTCACTTTTGTATAACAATCTTTGCCGTGTCAGCCAAACCATAATTTCCACTAAAAATAATTCTATCAGTTGCATTAAATTGTGGTGCAATTATTTCCACTTTATCAGTTGTTTCAATTCCTTTTTTTACTGAAATTTTTACTGCTGTACTATCGTTGATCAGTTTCATTACCCAAAATTGAGTTTGTGTTTCATCAGCCAGTAATGAAGCTTTTGGAAGTACAATGGCTTTTTCTTTTGTGCTTTTTGTTATACGGATCTTCGCGATCAAATTTTCAGGAAGTTTTTGATTCGTAATTGGTTTTACAATAAAACTTTGTGTTTGAGAAATTGCGTCTACGGAAGGCAATTCAGTGCTTATTTTTCCTTTGATGATTTCATTATCAGGTAGGACAATTTCACAATCACCATTTACTTTTAAGTAGGAATGAAGTTCAAATGGAACTTCCATAATAAAAACAAGGCTACTTCGGTCCGAAATAATTCCAAGCTGGTCACCATCCTGAACATAGTCTCCCTTTTGGTGATCAAGTGAAGTAATGATGCCACTTTTTTGCGATTTTATTTTTATTAGCCCCGAAAAATCTATTCCGGTTCCTTTCAAAATATTTTTATTGTTAAGTGCCGATGCTTCTTTTGTTTGAATAGTAAATAATATTTGATCAAGCGAAACTTCATCTCCAATTTTTATAGTAACGTTTTCAACGTATCCTATCGTATTTGCTTTTACCGAAACTTTTTTCTGGAACACTGAAGTGCCTCTTAGTTCAATAGTTTCAGATATTGATTCAATATTAACTGTTGTAAGTGTCACAGGAGTCTTCGCCTCCGGAATTTCTCCTTCATTCGAAATGGTATCGTTTTGTTTACAAGCTGTAAATGCTGTAGTTAATAATAGTATAGCTATAAAAAATGTTTTTATTTTTTTCATGATCCGTGGTTTACCAATTCCAATAACTGTATTCACTTTCTAATTGCAATTTTCGTAATTGTAGTTGTGTCAATTGGTTTTTAATATCAATATTGCTTTTGATGGCGATAATAAAATCTGTAACAGAAAATCCACCTTTGTTCAATAGTTGTTTGCTTGCCTCAATAAGTGTTTCTGAGTCAGTAACCTGTTTTTGCATTTGAGCTGATAATTGTTCAATTTCCTTGAACTGCATATTTATTTGTTCAATATGTTGATTAAACTGATTTTTGAAAAATGACTCATAATTTGTTCTTGTGGATTCAGTGATTGCAATTTTTTGGTATTGCAGATTTTTCTGTTTGCCATCATAAATAGGAACGAAGAAATTCAATCCGAAACTTGTACCGAAATTTTTATATAGTAATGCGGGGTTTGAACCCAATAAACCGGCATCGGCAAACCAATTCAGTTTCGGATGATATTTTATATCCACTAGGCTTTTTTTATTTGAGATTCGTAAACTGTCAATTTTAAATTGTTTAAAAAAAAGAGAGTTGGTTTTATCTTTTGGGGTTTGAATTTCAATAGCCGGAGTTGTAATAGTATGATAAGCAGTATCATTAATTCCACAGATAATATTAAGTTGACGCAGATCAATTTTGTATTGTAATTCAAATTGTTTTATCTGGATTTCCTGTGATTGAAGTGCAATTTCAAAAGATAAATAATCCGTTTGTTTGTAGATACCTTGTTGTACAAACTTTTGTAGGATCAATTCTTCATTTTTTAACAATTTGTAAGTTGTTTGTGTTAATTGCATTTGCATCAAGGAAGAGTAAGCTGTAAGATATTGGTCGATAATATTTTTTTTAAGATTGTGTTCTGATATATTTGAAGTATTTCCAATGGCTTGTCTTTCAATTCGAATAGCCTCATATTGTGGTGCATATATTTTTTTATTTAATATGTTTTGATTGACGCTTGCCACACCAAGGTAATTTCCTGTATTAGTAACAGCCTGATCATATCCCCAACTATTGTATGTTGGAGCTACTAGAATTTGTCCGATACCGTTTAATTGTGGTTTTCTTTCAGCATTTAAAATAGCGCTGTCAATTGAGCCTGATTGTAATTGATTTTGATAATCTTTCAATAAAGGGCTATTATGTAATCCTTGTTGGATATAGGAATCAAGCTCGTAGGTTTGCGCAACCATTGAGTAACATATAAGATTTAATACTAATAATGTCCTAAAAAATCTGATCATCGCGTAAAATTAACTAATTAAAATTAGATGAAAATCCTGGTTGAAATCTGTAGAAAATACAGCTAAAAATAAAGTTGAATGCTGTGGATCGATTCTTTACAATCGTAATTGATTTGGATGCTGTTTGTATCGCAAATCTCTTTTACAATAGCCAAGCCCAAACCAATTGATTCTGTAGAAGCTTCATTTTTTCTGAAGCGTTGGAAAAGTTCTGCGGTATTTTTAACGGAAGAAGCGCTGGTGTTTGAAATTATAATTGATTTCTCTTTTAACTCTATAGTAATTGAACCTCCGCTGATATTATGACGGATAGCATTTTGAAGAAGGTTGCCGATCAGAATATCCGCCAAAATTGGATTCATAGTATGAACCGGTTCAGCTTGACAATCTTTTTTGACACTGATATTTTTTAATGAAATGATATCTTCCAGGTTTTCCAATATTTTTTCGATGAAGGATTTAAATTGAATTTTTTCAATATCTTTAAATTGCTGGTTCTCAATTTTAGAAAGCAATAATAATGCTTTATTTAAAGCAGATAATTTATTGCTTGCATTGTAAACTGATTGAATGATTTGCATATCATTTTCAGACAGGGTAGAGGATTGTATCAGTAATTCGATTTTCGATTTCATTACTGCCAAAGGTGTTTGAATTTCATGGGAGGCATTTTCAATGAATTGTTTTTGACTAATATAATCTGCGTATATTTTTTTAGTCATGGTGGTTAATACACTATTCAGTTCCGAAAATTCTTTAATACCTGCATCATCAAATTTAACGGGGTTGTTATCGATCTTATACTCTTTTAATTGTTCCAGTGTTTTGTAGAAGGGGTTCCATAATTTTTTTGAGATGAACCAGTTGATCAGGAAAAACCCAATCAGTAAAACAATAAATAAAAGTATTACCGGATAAAGGATACTGGATATAAGGTCATCCGACTCAATATAGGATTCGCGAATGCTGAGTTCATAATTGTTTTTCTCATCAGTTACATTTGCACGTAATACTCTGAAAGGAATCATTTCTTCTTCCAGTTTATCATACAGAATGGTATCCGAATAAAAATAAGAGCTGCCTTTTTTATTTCCTTCAATCAATTTAAAATCAATTTGATCATCCTGTAAATAGCTAAAGTCGATTCCTTTTTTTAATTTTTGTTCGATTTGAGTCTTTTGTTTCCATAATGATTCATCCAAACTGGCAATAATTTCGGAGGATACGAGATAATACAGCAAGCCTGAACATATTGCAAAAACAGGTAACGAGAACAGTAAGTAATAAATGCTGGTTTTATTTAAGAGTTTCATTTTATTTTATCTTGATATAAGGTAATTTAGTACGTCATTGCGAACGAGGCATGAGTGAAGCAATCATTTATAGCGATATGAGATTGCTTCTATGTTGTAATGCAAGTTTATTATCAATTATTTTTAAAATATAGCTTGTTAATGATGTTTTCTTGTTGTAATGGGCAATAATCGGCCAAGCCCGTGTGTGAGGGATTATTCTCATTTCAACAAGACGC
>JBBSPS010000182.1:0-8265 GCA_038258655.1 Bacteroidia bacterium | reverse complement strand
TACATTGGAAGATATGAGTGGTGGAACATTTACCATCACTAATGGAGGAGTATTTGGCTCCATGATGAGTACACCAATTATTAATCCGCCACAAAGCGCCATTTTAGGAATGCACAATGTAGTGGAGCGCCCTATTGCAGTTAACGGACAAGTGATGATTCGTCCGATGATGTATGTTGCATTATCATACGATCATAAAATTATCGATGGACGCGAATCCGTTGGTTTTTTAGTGAAAGTAAAAGAGATGTTGGAAAATCCAATAAAGATGCTGTTTGGTGGTAAAGATCCGAATGAGGTTATTTTGGGATTATAAGTTATTAACAATATTTTTTTTAAATATCAGTATCGAATTCCAATAATTAATATATGATTTTTAATTGAAAATACTACTCTAACGTGAATTTTGCAGAAGAAAAACAGAAGTTTTAAAGGCAATTTAGCAACATTTTTTTTTTAACAAAATGGCCAATATATAATATTGGTCGTTTTTTTTGTTGCAATTGTCGATAAAAACATATTTATTTGCCCCCGTTTAAACTTAAAATGCTACATAAATGAAAACAAAAAGATCACTATTTACAATAATGCTCGTACTGTTTCAAATCGCGTTATTCGCGCAAAGCAGAACAATCAAAGGAACCGTTAAGGATTCCAAAACCAATGAAACACTTCCCGGAGTAACAGTTTTAGTTGAAGGTACAACTAACGCAACTACTACTGATATAAAAGGGGAATATACAATTAATGTAGAGGGCGAAGGTAAAAAGTTAATGATCTCTTCAGTGGGATACCTTACACAAGTAGTTCCTGCGGACAAGGATGTAATTGATATAGCATTTGCTCCCAACACTACTATGTTGAATGAAACAGTAGTAACTGCATTGGGTATATCAAGAGAGAAAAAAACTTTGGGGTATGCTACTCAAGAGATCTCCGGAGATCAATTATCAGATGTGAAAAGTGGTAATTTCCTTAACCAGATATCAGGAAAAGTTGCTGGTGTTCAAATAAAGAACAGTGGTAACTTAGGAGGATCCACTAACATTCTTATTAGAGGAACCACCTCTATACTTGGTAATAATCAGGCGCTCTTTATAGTAGATGGCGTTCCTATTGATAATTCAACTGCCAATTCCACTTTGCAAAGTAGGGCCGGATATGATTACGGAAACCCGGTTTCAGATATTAACCCCGATGAGATAGAATCAATGAACGTATTGAAGGGTGCAGCCGCAACTGCACTTTATGGAGCACGTGCAGCAAATGGAGTGGTCCTCATTACGACTAAAAAAGGAAAACTTGCTGCAGAAGGTAAAAAACGATTTGGTGTTACACTTAATTCAAATGTAACAATGGGTGTTATAGATAAGTCTACTTTCCCAAAATACCAAAATAAATATGGTGCAGGATATGGGCCTTATTATGATGGTCCGGGAAGTCACTGGTTTCTAGAAGATGTTAAAGGTGATGGAACGGCGGATGACCTTGTTGTTCCTTATACAGAAGATGCTTCCATGGGTGCTGCTTTCGATCCAAACCTAATGGTATATCAATGGGATGCATTTGTTCCGGGATCTAAAAATTACCACAAGGCAACACCATGGGTAGCTGCTGGAAAGGAAGGACCAATATCCTTTTTTAATAAGGCTTATGGTGCAACAAATGGCGTAACCCTTGATGGCGCATCGGATAAAGGAACATTTAGAGTTTCATATTCGAATAGCAATCAGACTGGGATTATGCCAAATAGTTCATTGAAAAAAAACACTGTTGGATTTAATGGCGGGTTTGATTTGACCGATAAGTTGAGCGTTGGCGTGTCAGGTAACTATATAAGTAATACAGCTGTTGGACGTAATGAAACAGGTTATAACCAAAATATCATGGCTAACTATAGGCAATGGTGGGAAACCAATGTGAAAGTAGTTGATCTAAAAGAGGCGTATGATAATACAAAATTAAACTACGGTTGGAATCCAGCGATTTCAAGCGATCCAACTGTTCCTATTTTTTGGGATAATCCTTATTTTCAACGTTATGAAAGTTATGAAAATGATAAAAGAAATCGTTTTTATGGCAATGTAACATTAAACTATAAAATAAATAGCATGCTTAGTGTAATGGGGCGTGCGTCTATTGATCAATATTCATACTTACAGGAAGAAAGAATTGCAGTTGGAAGTGTTCCAAAACCAGCATTTGGGATAGGTGGTGCAACAGTTGGTTCAGGATATTCACGATTAAATAAAAATTTCCGTGAAAACAATTATGACCTTATGGTAAATTTCCATAAAGAGCTGAATGAAAAATTCAGTTTAACGGCTCTCTTAGGAACTAATATCCGCAGAAGCAATATGAATTCGATCTATGCTTCTACAAACGGTGGGTTGGTAGTGCCTAAATTATACTCCATCTCTAATTCAAAGGAAACTCCAAATGCTTCTATAGAAAGGGATGAAAATATTGGTGTAAACGGCTTCTTTGGTAGCGCTTCCTTAGGATACAAAAGGTTTTTATTTGTAGATGTTACTGCAAGACAAGATTATTCGTCTACTTTACCGGCAGCAAAAAATCATTTCTTTTATCCGGGAGTATCTGCCAGTTTTGTGTTTTCTGAAAAGTTAAAACAATTTACCTGGTTGGATTTTGGTAAACTGCGTGCAAATTATGCGAAGGTTGGTAACGACGCTCCATACGCAAGTATAAAGGATACATATGCGAAACCAATTGCATTTGGAGGCACTACACTTTTTTCGCTTCCGAATACTAAGAATAATCAGAATTTAAAACCAGAAATTTCTACTACCATGGAAACTGGTTTGGAAATGATTTTTTTCAAAAGAAGATTAGGGTTTGATGTTTCTTTATACAATAAGAAAACAGTAGATCAAATCGTTCCTGTTGCAATATCAACAGCTACTGGTTTTTCTTCCAAATTTGTTAATGCTGGGACAGTTGTTAACAAAGGGATTGAAATAATCCTTTACGGAACTCCTGTACAAGGAAAAAACTTTAGCTGGAAAGTTCAGGCAAATTTTGCCAGAAATAGAAATAAAGTTGTAGAACTGTATGAAGGTGTAAAGAATCTTCAGATCGCTACCTTTCAGGGAGGCATAACAATGAATGCTACATTAGGTGAGTCATACGGAGCTTTACAAGGAACTGATTATGTATATTTGAACGGACAAAAAGTTATTGGCGCTGATGGCTATTATAAAAAAACAAGCACAACCAATAATATTATTGGTAATGTAAATCCGGATTTTAACGCAGGTATTACAAATACTTTCATTTATAAAGCTTGGGCTTTGAGTTTTTTAATTGATATGCAAAAGGGAGGCGATGTTTACTCTTTAGATATGTATTATGGTTTAGCTACTGGATTATACGAGGAAACTGCCGGAACTAATGATTTAGGTAACCCCGTGCGCAATACACTTGCTAATGGTGGAGGAGTTGTTTTAGACGGTGTTACTGCAAATGGCCAAAAAAACACGAAACGTGTTGCAGGGGATGATTATCGATTAAATGGATACGCGAAAAATCCCGATAAGGCGTTTATCTATGATGCGTCCTACGTAAAACTTAGAGAGATAACAATTTCTTACAAAATACCATTCAAAAAGGAATCCTTTTTTAGTAATGCTACTGTAGGGCTTGTAGGGAGTAACCTTTGGATCATCTTTAAAAATTTACCGAACGCTGATCCTGAAGCAGGGCTTTCTTCTGGAAATGTTCAAGGATACCAAACAGGCGTAATGCCTACAACCAGAAATTACGGTTTTAATTTAAAACTTCAATTCTAAACCTCATTAAACTTAAAAACATGAAAAAGATATTAGTAATATTAATTTTGATCTCAGGATTATCAATAATATCCTGTAAAAAATTAGAAGATTTGAACATAGATTCGAAAAGTGCAACGGAGGTTTCTAGTTCAACATTATTTTCCAATGCGTTGCGAAACCTTGTAGATCAGGAAACTACACCGTCAGTAAACGAAAATGTGTTTAGGGCATTTTCGCAATACTGGACAGAGACTACCTACCTAGATGAATCAAACTATGATATTACCACGCGTTCTATTCCCGATTATGAATTTAGAACAGACTATCGTGATATTTTAAGTGATTTTAAGGAAGCAAAAAGAATTGTTTCTACTGAATCAGCTTTAATATCCAGTGCAGCTGTAAAAAAGAATAAAACGGCCATCACCGAAATTCTTTCTGTATATACATATCAAAGATTAGTAGATATTTTTGGAAACGTTCCTTATGACAAGGCACTTGATATAACTAATATCTTACCTTCTTACGATGATGCACAAGGTATTTATTCTAAGCTTTTTGCTCGCCTAGATGCTGCTATTTCAGATTTAAATACAGGTGAAGCAAGTTTCGGAAGTGCAGATTTAATATATGGTGGGAATGTTGCAAAATGGAAAATATTTGCCAATTCTCTCAAACTTAAAATGGCAATTACAGTAGCGGATGTTCCTGCATTAAGCCCAGATGTTAAAGCTGCAGCAGCTTTAGCTGATGGTGTTATATCTTCAACAGCTGAAAACGCAAGTTTTTCATACTTAGGCGCTTCTCCCAATACTAACCCTGTTTACGTTGAGCTAGTGGCTTCCGGTCGATACGACTGGGTACCTACAAACACCATAGTGGATGTAATGAACACACTGGTTGACCCAAGAAGAAACGATTATTTTGCTGGAAATCTAACAGATTCATTAGGAGCGCCGATATATAAAGGTGGTAAATATGGAAGCAGTAATGCGTACGCCTCATATACACATATAACTCCGACTGTGCAATTGGCAGATAGACCAGCTCTTCTGATAGATTATACAGAAGTTCAATTTTATTTGGCAGAAGCTGTAGCGAGAGGTTTTATTGCTGGCTCAGCAGCAACCTACTATAACGAAGGAGTAACCTCTTCCATTTTATTTTGGGGTGGTACTGCTGCCGAAGCTGTAACTTACCTAGCAAACCCTGCCGTTGCTTATGCAACAGCCGCTGGAACTTACAAAGAAAAAATTGCTACTCAGGCTTGGTTAGCATATTATGACAGGGGACTTATTGGCTGGACTACCTGGAGAAGATTGGATGCGCCAACATTTAATCCTCCAACGGGAAAAACCAATGCAGATATTCCTACAAGATACACGTATCCAGTGGGTGAACAAACATTAAACGGAGCCAATTATTCAGCAGCAGCATCTGCAATGGGAGGAGATTTGATTACTACCAAATTGTTTTGGGATAAATATTAATCCAAATTATTCGTAAGCGTATCCGGCTCCCACTGCTTAAGCGGGGACCGGATATTTTTTTTGCCAAGTTTTTTAAATAAGTTTAGTTATGTTTTATTAGTTCAACATTTTTTAAAAATGTTGAATTATACAATATTGTGTTAAAACGAGCAAGTCGTAACTTTTATGATAGGCTGCATTATCATAGTATGATGGTATTATTGATGAAAGTGAATTAGTATGGGCTTAGAAAAGTAAAGCGTACACTTGAAAATCTTATCATGATTATTTGATGATAACGATGCCCAATGGAATTAAAGAACTAATGTTTAAAAATTTATCGATTTTTTTTTGTTATTACGATTATTTTTTTCCTTTACCCCCGTTTAACTTTAAATGCTATATAAATGAAAACAAAAAGATCACTATTTACAATTATGTTCTTGTTGTTACAAATCGCGTTTATTCTCACACTCTTTGCAAGTGTAGCCTGCTGAGCATTTTAACTCTTCTAAATATCTATAACAAGATTCATCATCTGGAAATCTTGTTTGAAAATCAAAAATTGTAAGGCTTTTAAACTTTTGTTCCACGCGAGTTAGTATATAAGTTCCAAATTTATTGCATTTTTTCTTATTCCCTATGTGCCTAATTCAATTATTTTTTAAGATCTCATTCAAATTAAATTTTCTTAATGTTTCATCACTAACATTTAATTCCTTTAAGATAATTTTTAATCGCTCATCTATTAAAGTAATTTTTCCATTTTCTATCTTACTGTATGCTGTTGTGAAATATTTAATTTTATTGCTACAGCTTCCTGTGAAATCCCCTGTATTTGCCTAAGAATCCTAATTTTACTTCCAATGGGAGTATTAAATTTTTTAGTCATATTTTTTAAAAGCTGAATGGGATTGGCAGAGGAACTATATAATAATACACATAAAATAAATTTAATCAATAGTTTAATTTAGAACATTGGTTATAGATTATAATTGGATAAGTTATAAATTATAACTCATTGAAAATTTAATTAAAGATAAAATGAATTAATATTGCATTGAAAAAATTTATATTTTTTCGGATCTCAATAATTAAATAATTCTAACTTTTAAAACCTTGCTGCGTAGAGGAAACAGCATAATTTATTATGAAAAAAAATTATCTATTTTTTTTACTTTTTGCTATTGTATTTAGTAAAAATTCCACAGCAGTGAGTGTTTCAATTACGGGAAATGCAAATTCTTGTCCAAATTCTGGTGAAACTTACTATGCTAATTTTTCAGGAGATGGAGGTGCAGCTGGTTTTACCAAAGTAGTTTGGAATTGTGGTGGTGCAGGTACATTTCAGGCAACGGGAACTACCACTTATACCCAATATGTGGATATTTCGGCTCCACAAGCCCTTCGCAATACATCTGCAGTAGTTAATTGGGGAAACTCAAATGGAGTGACTTCATGGGTAAGTGCACAATATTATTATGTAATAGTTTTTAATTATACTGTGACGGGGACTGAAAGTGTAAATCTTGGAATTATGGGCAATCCATCTTCAATTAATAGCCCCTCTTCTCTATGTATTAATAATAATAGAAGCTATAGCATTTCATGTCCTAATGGATTACCTATTGGAGCAAATGGATATGTTTGGTCTGCTACAAATGCAACTATCGTAGGGAGCGGATCTTCGGCTACTCTTACTTGTTTGTCAGGCAATAATAGTCCTATAGTTGTTTCCGTGAAATTTTCATCATTCTGTGGACCTTATTATTCCAGCACTTTTTCCAAAACAATTACTAGAACTACAACAGTGCCTGTAGGTTTAGTTACACGAACGCAATCACCACAAGCCTTTGACGGAAGTGTAACATTTACTTATTATAAACCCGCAGATGCCACATTTTTACAACAATCTACAGATGGAATAAATTGGATCAATTTTAATCCATCAGTAGTAGAAGTAGCCCAAGGTACTACAGTATATTTATATGTCAGACCAGCTAACGATTGTGGCACAGGAGCATCATATCGTTGGAGGATGGTTGCGCCTATTTGCAACACGTGTGGTGCTATAACTACTTATGTTGATAATGGTATAAGTAATATTCCAAACAGTGATATTGAAATTAATACTAATGAAAATATAATAAGCAGTATTGAAAAAGGTAATACTGTGGAAAAAATTGAAGTTAAAGTATTTCCAAATCCCGTTTTCCAGAATTTAACCATTAGTATTAGTAATGCAAAGGTTTCTCATTATAAAATTACTTTGTTTGATATGTTAGGAAAACAAATATATACTAACAATAAGATTTTAGAAATAGGATTTAATCAAACTGATATTGATATGCGAAACATTGAAAATGGTATTTACTTACTATATATTGATAATGGAGCACAGCTAACAAAAGAAAAAATTATTGTAAATCATTAATTAATTCATATAGTAAAAAAGAGGTTATCTCAATTTTTGAGATAACCTCTTTTTTTATCGGATAATTTTAATTTCTTGCAGTCTTCATCACTTAAATTATAAAGATGTTGGATAAACAATATTTTCATCATCATCACTACGTCGTAACTCGGCCTGCATTTGCTTGACTTTTCCTATTCTTCAATACGACCGGAATATTTTAAAATCGTTGCCTTGAACAAATTAAAATCTATATGTTTTGATATTAATAATAATGGATCCCCTAATTTGGTAAAATTTTCTAAAACATGTTGTTCGTCAAAACCCTGCTTTGCTTTTATTTTCATAACGTAAACATACTAAAAACAATGTCAGAATTCACTGTTATGATATTGGTATATTAAATAGAGGTGTCCTAAATATAGAGGTGCCCTAAATAGATTTTCATATATATCGAGACCACTGCAAAACTATCGAGAATAAAAATAGTTTAATTTTTCGAGTAAAAAATTTATTACAAATTCGTTTTTTGCACCTCTTTCAAAAGTGATTTAGTTATTTCTTGCCTCTAAAATGGCTATTCTTGTTGGGT
>JBBSPS010000181.1:0-8278 GCA_038258655.1 Bacteroidia bacterium | reverse complement strand
TACGGCAAAGGAACTTTTTCGGCTTCATCCGGAAGTCAAAAAACAACTCTGGGGAGGCCAATTTTGGAGCAGTGGTTACTATGTTAATACAGTTGGTCAATATGCGAACGAGGAGACAATTCAAAGGTATATCAATGAACAAGGCAATGAAAAAAATGAGTATAAAAAAATTCATAGAAATCAATTAAGTTTATTCGAGTAACACGATACCTCGAAGCTCTGCTTCGGGGTTATTCATTAGGAATTCAACCCTTAATCTATATAATCTCTATTAAATAAATTCAAACTATGGAAAAATATTTAAACAAAGCAAAATTTAAAAAAAGTTTCCTTATAGCAGCTGTAATGAGCTTGCAATTTGCTCAGGGGCAAAACATACCTGCGGGTTATAAGCTGGTTTGGTCCGATGAGTTCAATGTAGATGGCCCCTTGGATACTACCAGATGGAATTATGAGAAAGGGTTTGTCAGGAATCAAGAAGCACAGTGGTATCAGAAAAAAAATGCATCAACAAAAAATGGCAACCTTATCATTGAAGGGCGTAAAGAACAAATATTGAATCCTTTTTATAATCCTAACAGTTCGGACTGGCGCTATAATAGGCAGTATGCGAATTATACATCAGCCTGTGTAACCACGAAGAATAACTGGCAGTATGGTTTTTTCGAAATCAGGGCAAAAATTGTTACAGAATCAGGGCTATGGCCCGCTATCTGGACTCTGGGAATTGTTGGGGCCTGGCCGAAAAACGGAGAATGTGATATTATGGAATATTATGGTGGCAATATTCTTGCTAACTGGGCATGGTCGAATGGAACATGGAACGCCTCTCACACACCCGTATCTTCTTTTAGCGATCCAAATTGGGATAAAAGTTTTCATATATGGAAGTATCTATGGACAAAGGATACAGCGAAAATATATCTGGATAATAAACTTTTAAATCAACAAGCCATCTCACAAACGAATAATGTTGCTGGTCAAACGCCTGCGAATGGGTTTCGTCAGTCGCATTATCTTCTTCTTAATCTCGCGCTGGGTGGAAATAATGGTGGAAGTCTTGCCAACACAACATTTCCTTCCCAATATCAAATTGATTATGTAAGAATATACCAACAAATTGGTTGCACAGGAAGTACAACATCTTCTGCTTGGGAATACATTAATCGAGTTCAATTTGGTAATATAGACAATACCTCTACAGCAACAACTTATTCTGATTTTACTTCAAAAAGCACATCGGCTTTACGAGGCAGTACCATGAATATAGCTGTTACCATTGGAAAGTCTTATCCTGCCGATAAAATTTTGGTTTGGTGTGATTGGAATAATGATAAGGTTTTTAACCCAACTACAGAGCTGGCTTTAACATTAGACTCAACATCAGGGCCAAATCCTTATAAAGGCGTTATAAAAATTCCAGCGAATGCTTTTATAGGAAAAATAAAAATGCGGATAAAAATGATTAACGGCGCAAATGCCCCAAATTACGACCCATGCGGAGCGACAGGATACGGTGAGGTAGAGGATTATACATTGAATTGTACCGATAATGTAACATCAATTGATCTGGTAGGTTCCGATAACCAAACCGGGCAGCCTTTCATTAATGTTTATCCAAGCCCAATTAAGGATGCCTTTACGATAGATATTAGTTTCCCTGATAATGGTAACTATAAGTTAGAAATAGTGAACGCATTTGGTCAAATTGTTTATAGAGAACCATTAGAAATAAACAATAGGAATTATAATTATAGTAAAAAATTAAATCTCACCGATTTATCAAAAGGTGTTTACATCATCCATCTTAGCGGTGATAGAACAAACACCAACAAAAAAGTTATTATAGAATAAGTAAGTGGTATCAGATAAGTGATGCTAAAGTTGTAGAACGGTAAACGAAAGCTGGTAAATATGAAATTATATTTATGAGAATTTTAATTTGCTTTTCAGTATTTGATATTCTATTTTTGGTTAAAGAGAAATAAACAAAAACCCAACCCATGAAAAAATATTACTTTTTAACAGTAGCCATTTTATTGTTGGTTCTTCAATCTGAAGCTCAGCAATGGAGAGAGCAAGTGTTTGGCACAGACAGCAATTCAAAAATTAATTTTTTTGAAGTTCAAAAAAGAGCGGAAGTTTATTTTAAAGAGGTGAAGGAAGAAATTCAAAAAGAGAGAAGTTTATCCGAAAAAGATTTTGAAGGTAACACAGATGCAATGCACCGCGCTTATTTTGAGTACCAACGTTGGGAGCGTGAAAACAGAGTTCTGGCAAAGGAGGATGGAAGCCTTGCTAATCCTATAGAAGTGCATAATGAGTATCAAAATTATCTCGACAAATCTTCCGTGAACACACGGGCAATGGGAGTAACTGCTAATTGGAAAAACATTAACCGAACAACTAGCCCCGGGGGCTATTGGGGAATGGGTGCAAGCAGAAACATACAGTTTCATCCCACGGATGTGAATACATTTTGGGTAGCTGCCGATGGAAGTATATGGAAAACCACCAATGGCGGAAATACCTACACCCCTATTGGTGATAATTTACCTTGGTTAAAAGTTGGAAGTATTTGTGTGGACCCAACAAATGTAAATACAATATATGCCTGCACGGGAAATTATTTGAGCTGGGAATATGATAGAAGCATTGGTGTTTATAAAACTACTGATGGTGGTGTAACTTGGAACCCAACAGGTTTAAAATCAAACCTTGTTGATAATGTAGCATATAGCACTTTAATTATGGATCCTACAAATCCAAAGATTCTTATGGTAGGATGTTTAAGTAGTGGTTCTACGCAAGGAATTTACAGAACCATGGATGGGGGGGCTACTTGGACAAAGGTGTTAACAGGTCAAAAAATAAAAAATATGGCCTATAAGTTTGGTGATGGGAATATTGTTTATGCTGGCGCCCTTTCTAATAGCGGAAGCATTTATCGATCAACGGATGGCGGTGTAACTTGGAGTGTTGCAAAATCTTTTACAGGAGGTGGTTATACACATGCTATAGCTGTTTCATCTCTAAATTCAGCTTATGTGGCAATGATCCATGTGGATGGTAGTGATTACCGGACAATATGGCTATCAACCAACTCCGGTGCAACTTGGGTACAAAAGACCGGCTTAGGTAATGGCTATCAATGGGGTAACCTTTCGTTTTCATCTACCAATGTAAATACATTATATATGGGTTTTATGGAATGGTATAAATCAACGGATTTAGGAGCAACCTTCGGTGCGCATCTCACAAGTTATTGTTGTGGCAGTAACGGGGTGGTGGTATTGCATGGAGATTTCTCGGATGTAAAAATAAATCCACTTGATAAAAAAATGTATTTCTGTAGTGATGGAGGCCTTTCTGTGTTTGATGAAAGTGTAAGCCCTTACGGCACAGCATCTTGGAAAGAAAGATCAAATGGTTTAATTATTACACACTATGCCGGAGTAGGAAATAGTCAAATAGACCCTGCTGTGTATGGTGGCGGAGGAATGGATAATGGTGCATTTGTGCATAAAACAAATGGCACCTGGATAAATACAGTTGGAGGAGATATGGGAAATGTAGTATTTGATCCCTTTGATATCAATACTTATTATACGGTATGGGATAGATACATTGAAAGAACTACATCCGGTAATTGGTCCAACATAAAAAGAATAAGTGATAATATTCCCAATGCACCCAGCGGAAGTTGGCTATGGGCTGAGATGCTTGCGACAGATCCCAATAATCCCAATGTAATTATCACCGGGCAGTATCCGGACGTATGGCGCTCAACAAATAAAGGAGACACATGGACAAATATCGGAGCCAATTTAGCAGGAGGCAATTGCCTTAGAGGCGTTGCGATAGCTCCATCCAATTCAAATGTAATCTATACACATTATCTCGGAGACTTATATACTACAAAAAATGGTGGCACTAATTGGAGTAAATATTCATTCCCCGGCTCCTATAATGAAATCTCAGGTATTGCAATTAATTCGACAAAACCAGATACAATATGGGCTTCTCATGATAATTGGAGCGCAGGCAACAAAGTTTTTAAATCAACCGATTACGGAGTAACATGGACAAATGAAAGCGGTTCCTTACCAAATATGCCTGTTGGATTTATTTTGTATGACAAAAGTACGGATGGGGTTTATATATCCATGTACTATGGGGTGTATTACAAAAATTCAACAATGAGTGATTGGGTAAACTTTAGTCAAGGACTGCCTAATGCGCAAATCAGTAATATTACAATTCAAAACAATGCGAAAAAACTTCGTTGCGGTACTGCAGGAAGAGGCATGTGGGAAACAGATTTATATTCAATCACAACAAATATTGAAAACAACCTGAATCAGCAGGCACTTATTAATGCTTATCCCAACCCAAACAATGGCGCGTTTACGCTCGATATAAGTTTTCCTGATAACGGCAACTACAATTTGGAAATAGCAAATGTGTTGGGTCAAATTATTTATACCGAATCGTTAACTATCAATAACACAAATTATAATTTTAGTAAACAGTTTAACCTTGGCGATTTACCAAAAGGAGTTTACATGGTTAAGATTAACGGTAATGGAGTAAACACGAATAAAAAAATTATTATAAAATAAAAAACAGCTTACATCTTTATCAAAATTTAGTATCCAAAATTTAGAACATATATAAATAAATTACATTAGTAAAGGTTTTGATTTTTCTTTGCAGAAATAAAATTTAAAACAATTACAAAATACCTGATAATAAATTAACCAATAAAAAAAACAAAAAAAATGGAAAAACTAATTACTCTAACAGGATGGAAGCAATCAATGTTTTTGCCTTGTAAAAAGATTGTAAATTCCGGATTGAGCGTCGCATTAATGGCTGCACTCTCCTTTACATTGTCCTCAAATGTATTTTCACAACAGCAAGGTGATGGCCTGCATGGTTATTTGGGCAGTCGTCCGACCACTACAGCAGCAACAACTTATGGTGACGGTTTTGGAATGTATGCAGCTATTTGGCCGCTGATTCAAACGCCTATCTCCAACTTTCAGATAGGTTTGGCAGGCACGTGGATATCTCCTAATAATTCTGATAATAAATCAACAGCACTATGCCCAGTAGGGACTTATGCTCGTGATAATTGGGAAAAAGAAAGAGGGCCAACTTATGATGGTGTATTTCAAACAATGGAAGGTAGTCCCGGTTATTGGACATGGAACAAGTTTCACTACGGGTCTCCAAAGTTTAAAATGAACTCCACACCTAGTTGCTATGACGAAGAAATTTCTACACCATGCTGTAGCTTTTATGGAAGCAAATTACCTGACAATGTGCTTGGTATCGCTCAAATTGCCAACCACATTTTAATTCCACCGGATGGTATGCCTTTTCAAGGAAGCCCTGCGGGAGAATTACTGGGCGCAAGTTACATGGCGCTTCCACTAACAAAGGCATATAACGATTCACACCCGGTTGGCGATAAAAGCTGGACATGTTTTATGAATACGACAAACTTTAAAGGACCACTCGCTTATTATCTTCCTGAAAATTGGGCTAAAATTTCAATCAATTATTCTTTTGATGATGGACGTGGCTTGGATGCACGCAGGGCATATACCAGCATAAGTGGCGGAACATTGGAAATAAATACCGTGCCAAAAATTGTTGGTACCGACAATAGCGGGAATAAATTTTATAAGATTCCTAAATTACAATTTGCGGTCGACAACCAAAATAGAAGTATCTTGTCAAAGGATGTTACGTTGTATAATGTTAGTGCCATATACAATGATGTACTTGCTTGGAGAAATGGAGGATCAGTGCCTTCAGGCTTGTTTAACATGAGTGGCTCAACTAGGCCCCAAATGGCTTCCGGTTCTGTGAACTATGATCAGGGCGGAATACCTGTAAAAGGTATTAATGAAAAAGCAAAACCAATGATTTTTAACGGCAATGATTTTGGTCTACAATGGAGTGGAACCAAGACGGGTGCTTATGCCAGTTTTCCTGAATACTTCAGAGATTCGAGTGGTTACAGAGTGGCTGTAAATCCTTCCGCTGTTCCTGCATCTACAGGTTTGCTAACGGCACAATTCAGTAAACCGAGTACAACCCCCTCTGCCTATAATGTATCCCTTACCGGAGCTTGGTCCACCCCGGGCCCTAAATTAGGCCCATACTATGCTTACCTTGTTGATGGTTCCAAGGTAACATACTATTGGTATCGATTCATTGACCAACCGGTATTTCAACAATACAATTTTTCTAAGGGTAAGAAAGATAGTTTACAAGCTCTGATTGAATCTATGCATACAAACTGGACTACCACTAAAAACTATATGCCCACTCCTTCGAGTGGTTCTTTGGTTACTTTCGATCCGGCTTTGATTGTTACACCGCCAAAGGGCTATGAGATAGGATATGTACCCTTAGTTACCAGACAGGAAAAAAATACCTCAACAACAGGTATTGACAATAACATGAATCAACAGTCAATGATTAATGCTTATCCAAATCCAAATAATGGCACGTTTACTTTAGAGATTGGTTTCTCTGATAATGGCAATTATAATTTGGAAGTAATAAATGTGCTGGGTCAAATTATTTATACTGAATCGTTGAATATAAATAACAAAAATTATAATTTCAGTAAACAGTTTAACCTTGGCGATTTACCAAAAGGGATTTATATAGTTAAGCTTAGCGGTAATGGAATAAACGCGAATAAAAAAATTATTATGGAATAAATAAGTGTTTAAAAAGTGTTTAAATTTTTAGTATCAAATAATTAGGATACACAATTTAAAACAATTGCAAGATAATTTAATTTATAAAAAAAATAAAAAAATGAAAAAGCTAATTACTCTAACAGAATCTAAACAGTTGAGATTTACGGCTATACTTGCCTTGGCTTTGTCCTCAAATGCATTTGCACAACAGCAACAAGGTGATGGCCTGCATGGTTATTTGGGTTGCAATACATCAACTACGGCTGCGGCCACTTATGGCGAAGGCTTTGGAATGTATGCAGCTATTTGGCCATTGATTGATAAATCCATAGCCAACTTTCAGATAGGCTTGCCATCCACTTGGATGACTCCTAATAATTCTGATAACAGTTCAACAGCATTATGCCCTGGAGGTACTTATGCCCGTGATAATTGGCCTCAAGACGGGCCAACTTGGGATGGTGTATTTCAAACAATGGAAGGCGGTCCCGGTTATTGGGCATACAACAAGTTTCAATACGGACTTCCAAAGTTTAAAATGAACTCTACACCTAGTTGCTATGACGATGAAATTTCTACACCAAGTTGGACCTTTTTCGGAAATCAATTGCCTGACAATATGCTTGGTATCGCTCAAATTGCCAACCACATTTTGATTCCTCAGGATGGTATGCCTTTTCAAGGAAGCCCGGCAGGCGAATTATTAGGTGCCAGTTATATGGCGCTTCCACTAACCAAGGCATACAATGATTCACATCCGGTTGGCGAAAAAAGCTGGACATGTTTTATGAATACGACAAATTTTAAAGGACCACTCGCTTATTACCTTCCTGAAACATGGGCTAAAATTTCAATCAATTATCATTTTGATTATGGTCGCGGCTTTGATGCGCGCAGGTCATACACCAATCTTAGTGGAGGTACATTGGAAATGAATACAGTACCAAAAATTGTTGGTACAGATGGTAGCGGAAAAAAGTATTATAAGATCCCTAAATTACAATTTGCGGTCGACAATCAGAATAGAAGTATCCTGTCAAAGGACGTTACTTTATACAACAGCAGTGTAGTATACAATGCTGTACTTGCATGGAGAAATGGTGGAGCAGCGCCTTCAAGCATGTTTAACATGAGTGGATCAACCATGCCCAAAATGTCTACCGGTTCGGTAAATTATGATCAGGGTGGAATACCTGTAAAAGGTATTAATGAAAGAGCAAAACCAGTTGTTTTTAACGGAAATGATTTTGGTCTACAATGGAGTGGAACCAAAACGGGTGCGTATGCCAGTTTTCCTGAATACTTCAGAGATTCCAGTGGTTACAGAGTAGCTGTAAATCCCTCCGCTGTCCCTGCATCTACAGGTTTGCTTACGGCACAATTCAGTAAACCGGGTACGAACCCATCTCCCTATAACATACCCCTTACCGGAGCTTGGTCTAACCCGGGGCCTAAATTAGGACCATACTATGCTTATCTTGTTGATGGTTCCAAGGTTACATACTATTGGTATAAATTCATAGATCAACCGGTATTTCAGCAATATAATTTTT
>JBBSPS010000180.1:0-8305 GCA_038258655.1 Bacteroidia bacterium | reverse complement strand
TGGATGGTTGGGATTCTCTCACTCACATGGTAATTATTACGGAAATTGAAAAAACATTTCAAATAAAATTCAAACTCAAAGAGCTAAATAAGCTAAATAATTTGGGTAATTTAGTGGACATAGTGCGTTCAAAAATTTAACAAAACATTTTGTATGCTATTTAATTCTCTTGAATTCGTACTATTTTTTGCAACATTTTTTATTTTATATTGGTTTGTTTTCAAACAAAATGTAAAAATTCAAAACCTTTTAGTTTTAACAGGGAACTATGTATTTCTGGCTTGGTGGGATTGGCGTTTTCTCTTATTATTGGCGGGAAGTTCTATTGTGAATTTTTTTCTTGGAATTTATATTTCTAAAACAGAAAACGAAAAACATCAACGATTTTTAGTTATCGTAGGCTTAATTCAAGGGTTAGGCGGCTTGCTGTTTTTTAAATATTATAATTTTTTTATTACATCATTTATAGACGCTTTTTCAATATTTAATATAAGTTTAAATATTCACACATTAAAACTCATTTTACCGCTTGGTATTAGCTTTTACACATTTAGGGCAATAAGCTATTTATTTGATATAGAAAGTGGAAAAACAAAAGCAACAAAAGATTGGGTTGTGTTTTTTTCCTATCTATCATTTTTTCCAAGTTTACTGGCTGGTCCAATTGATAAAGCAAGAGATTTTATTCCTCAGTTAGAAAAAAAACGAACGTTTGATTACAATAAAGCTACAGATGGATTACGGCAAATATTATGGGGACTGTTTAAAAAAATAGTCATTGCCGATTATTGTGAAACAATTATAAGCCCCATTTTTGAACACTCTCAATTATTCCCTGCAAGTACGTTGCTTTTAGGTGCATTTTTATATACTATCCAACTATATGCTGATTTTTCAGGATATTCAGATATGGCTATTGGCATTGCACGTTTAATAGGTTTTAATTTAACTAAAAATTTCAATTTCCCATTTTTCTCACAAAACATCGCAGAATTTTGGCAAAGATGGCATATCTCTTTAACAAGCTGGATGACAGAATATGTTTATACTCCATTGTCATTCATATTCAGAACGTATGGAAAAGCAGGAACAATTATAGCAATTATAATAAATTTTATTATAGTAGGTTTATGGCATGGAGCCAATTCAACATTTATTTTATATGGTTTTTTACATGGATGTTACTTTATTCCATTGATATTAAAAGGAACATTAAATAAAAAAAAACAAATAGCAAAAGATAGACTTATTCCCACGTTCAGAGAATTTATAAATGTAATAGGAACATTTACTTTAATTATGCTAACAATGATTGTTTTTAAAAGCGAAACAATCGTAGAAGCCTTTAAATATTATAATCGTCTTTTTTCTACATCTCTTTTTTCTACTCCACATATATCCGCACCCAAAATAAACCTAATATTTATACTGATATATATATCAATTATGTTTGCAATCGAGTGGATTGGAAGGGAAGATGAGTATGCAATTGCTAATTTGGGTTTTAAATGGTATAAACCAGTAAGGTGGTTTATGTATTGCAGTTTTATACTCATAATTTTTTATTTTATTGGTAAAGAGCAAAAATTTATATACTTCCAATTTTAGTGATAAAAATTTTTATTCAAAGGATTATTTTATTGAATCACAATTCTATTTTCAAAATAGGCGTCATCAGTGGTAGTAATAACAGTATAGATTCCTGGAGAAAGAAGCCCCGCTGCATTAATCGTAAAGGTTTCTTCGTTTAAAGAAATTACCGTTTCTTTTGAATACAATTCTTCGCCAAGTATATTCTTAACTACTATCATAAGAGATTTCCCCACTTGTATGCCTGAAATAAGAAGATTGAAAAGCCCTACTGATGGATTGGGAAAAACATTCATGGAACTTTCTTTTAATAGTGGATGGTTTGCAACAGTTAAGTTTGAGCCTAATTCTGCCTCTATATCTCTGGAGCTTCTACAATAAACAGTTGCGGTTAATTTTTTGGAACATCCAATGGAGTCATAAATAGTTACGGAATATTGTCCTGGAGAAAGCCCGGAAATAATATTTGTGGTTTGAATAGGCGATGTACTCCAGGAATAAATGTAATTGCTTGTTCCGCTCAAAGGAGTAGCTGTTATTCTACCCGTATTATAAGGACAACGTGAATTTCTGATACTTAATGTGATTTGTAATGGCGCAGGCTCTGTTATTGTTACAGTAGATTTTACAATACAACCATTTGCATCAGCAACTGTTACTGTATAATTTGCAGCAGGTAAATCCGTTGCCGTAGCTGTAGTTTGTATCGGTAAAGTATTCCATGAATAGATGTAATTACCCACTCCTCCGGTAGCATTTATAGTTGCACTACCATTATTTGTCTTATTGCAACTTGCATTTGTTTGTGAAGAAATGATTGATGTTATAGCTGAAACTTGAGTAATTGTAATAGTGTTATTAATAACACAACCATTCGCATCAGCAATTGTTACTGTATAATTTGCAGCAGATAAAGCTGTTGCGGTAGATGTAGTTTGTATAGGTGAAGTATTCCACGAATAGGTGTAATTACCTACTCCCCCTGCAGCCACCACGGTTGCGCTACCATTGTTTACTCCATTACAATTTGCATTTGTTTGTGAGGAGATGATTGATGTTATAGCCGGAAGTTGAGTAATTGTAACTGTGAATGTATTTGAAGAAGCATTAGCATCAGAAACAGTGACGGTATAATTACCTGCACTCAGTCCTGTTGCAGTAGTTGTTTTTTGCCCATTGCTCCAAGAATAGGTATAGGGTGCTATGCCTCCACTTGGAATAACTGTTGCGCTTCCGTCCATCCCGCCATTACATTTTACATTCGTCAAAGATAATGTGGCAGAAAGAGGAGTAGGGGGGATGATATTTATTTGATATTCATAAGCTCCTATATCATAAGCCCCACCTTGGGGCCGAGAAAGTCCATCAAAGTCATTGGAAACAGTAGATAGAATTACCCCTTGATCCTTACATGGGCTTGTGAGTTGTAAGTGGAAGTCCAAAGCATTTGGGTTAATAAAAAGAGGATCTGTTGAAATGCTACCCGTAGCACTTGCAATAAAATTTGCAGGCATACCACCTTGAATGTTAATAAAATCACAATTTTTAAAATAGGTATTTGTGCCATTTGGAAGTATATCACTGGCGTAAGTACTTCCTTTAAAGTATCCTCCCGAATTAATGGGCAAACAACCATAGTAAATATTACCTATGTATTTCATATTTGCACAATGCCTTGCCGCATAATGGAGATAGCGAGTTTGGTAAAAGGTGCAATACGCAATGGTATTGTTACCGGCATCAGATTGAATGCTATAGTCACTATAATTAACACCAATGTAACAGTTATATATTTTACAATTTATATATTTATTGTCATTACCCGGATGTCCTGTTGGATTTGTACCTGTATCCCCATCTTCAACTGTATCATCAAAAACAATCCCTGAATTACAATTTTCAGCAATGCAACCATCAAAGGTATTATTGCTGGAACCGTCCCTAGTAATCATACACTTGCCCTCTCCCTCCGGTGAATCAATAGCACCGGTATGAGTACCGATTGCTTTGCAATGATAAAATAAATTGTTTTGGCAAGTCCTGTGACGAACATAAAAAGACTCTCCCATATTTATTGCTGTATTGAAATAAAATTTATTGTATTGAGGGGTTATAACGGGTAAAGAGAGTCCCTTATCAACAACTTGTTCCGCGTTACTTTTAACACCTATCCCATGGCCGGCATGCAAAAGACCTGGAGCCCGTTCAATATAACAGCTAGTAATAGTGTTATAGCTACCACACACAATTATATAATAATCTGTAGATGCATTATTATTGGTATTTTCATTACAATAAACTTGACAACCTTTAAGCATATTCTTATCACCATTCACACCAAAACCTTCGGCTGAAGCATTCACTACCAAACAATTGATAAGGGTATCATTATTTGAAAATTTAGTTCCCATATTTCCAAGTAAAATACCTTCTCCTGAATAGGACGCGTTAATATCTCCCAAAGACATCAAATTAATATTGTAGAGTGTTAAGTTTTCGGCGTTTGTTTGAGAAGTACTACCGGCGATAATACCATTGGCGTAATTTTGAATCTGGAAATTTTTAATGACTATAAATTTTTGATTTTCACAATTAAAACACGTTCCCAGTGCTCTGTTACCTCCATCAAAAGTGGGCATTTCGGTAACGGCAAAACTAGCAAAAGGATTGGCTTTAGTCACCAATAATGCTGGTCTATCACCGGGAGTAGTTTTATACCCTAAAAATGCAATTGGCTTACCTAAAACACCACTTTTTTTAAAAATTACATTTTCAGCTCCATAGTTACCTGTTTTTATGTATACAGTATCTCCTGCAACAATAGGACTATAGGTCCCTGCTGCATAGCTAAGTGTTCTCCACGGCATTGCCTGCGTTAAGCCTGAATTGGAATTGTTTCCGGAAGTTGAAACATAATACGTTGTCGAATAAATATTTCCAAAATTTATAATGGAAATAACCGAAATAAGTAAACATGATTTCATGGTTTCCAGATTTAAGTTTTTATAATATAATGTTGTATTCTGATAAAATTGTGATCAATAATTAATATGATTAGTTCGTTTCTTTACTTCTCATCCCTAGCCCTTCTTCAAGGAAAAGCTAGTCGTGTACTAATTAATAATAGCTAATGAGATAGTTTTTAATTTCAATTTTCTTTCACTTGTTTTTAGATTTTCAAAAAATATAATTTTCAAAAAAAATTATATTTATGCCTTAAATAAAAAAGTAAATAAAATAGAAATAGAAATACAAGCAGAATTTTAAAAAGAATAGATAGATTAATCTATTAAAATACGTTCGTGCACGAGACGTATGCATTAAATAACGGTTGAATTAAATCTACTGTTGTTAATTAGGAATAAATAAATTTCACTTTTGAAAGGATATTAAGTGAAAGAATAATTTAAGATATTATACTCTTAAACTATTTATTAGTTGCAATTTTTAGTTAGATTATTTTTCATTAGCATTTTGAGATAATTTCAAAACACTGAATACTAATTTTTATTATTACAAATTTCGTTCGCATGTTTTTAGATTTTCAAAAAATATAGTTTTCAAAAAAAATATTTACGCCTTAAATAAAAAAGCAAATAAATTAGAAATAGAGATATAAGCAGAACTCTAAAAAGGATAAATAGATTAATCTATTAAAATACGTTCCTGCACGAACGTATGCATCAAATAACCGTTGAATTAAATCTACTGTTAATTAGGAATAAATAAATTTCACTTTTGAAAGGATAATTAGCCGTACTGATTTGTGTTTCCGATACGAGCTAAAATAGTACATGCTTGAACAATTACTGGACTACAATTTTCTTTTCAAAATAAATATCATTGGAGGTTGCAATAACAAAATAAATTCCTGGGGAAAGATGCCCTGAATTATCAATTGCAATTATTTCTTTACCATTAGAGATTACAGCAACTTTTGAATACAATTCATTTCCAAGCAAATCCCTAACCACTATTAAAATTTCTTTTCCAATTGGCTTATCGGAAATAATAACATTTAAAGGTCCTGTAGAAGGATTTGGGTAAACTGTAAAAGTATTTTCATTTGATGATTTTTTAATTCCAGTTGTTATGGAACAAGTAACTGTTGCGGTAGCTACTGAAGAACAGTTATTAAAATCAGACACTGTCACAGAATATATCCCAGGAGAAAGCCCAGACGCTATATTGGTAGTTTGTGTAGGTAAAATATTCCAAGAATAAGTATAATTTCCTGTTCCTCCTGAAGGAGTAACTATTATTTTACCTGTATTTGAAGTACATGATGAATTAGTAACACTCACATTATTAGTAAGAAGAGGAGTGGGCTGTGTTATCATTACAGTGTGTTTAATTACACAACCATTAGCATCGGTAACAGTTACTATATAGTTTGCAGCAGATAAACCCAAGGCAGTAGCTGTTGTTTGTATAGGTGAAGTGTTCCAGGAATAAATATAATTACCTGCTCCTCCGGTTGGATTTATAGTTGCCTTTCCATTGTTACCTCCATTACAGCTTACATTTATTTGAGCGGAAATAGTTTGTGATAAAACCGGAGGCTGAGTAACTGTAATGTTGAATGTTTTGGAAGAAATAATTGCATCAGAAACAGTGACGGTATAATTACCGGCACCCACTCCTGTTAGAGTTGCTGTTGTTTGTCCATTGCTCCAGGAAAAGGAGTAAGGCGCTATCCCGCCACTGGGAGTTACTATTGCGCTGGCATTATTTCCGCCGTTACAACTTACATTTGTTGAAGATATCGTGGCTGAAAAGGAAGTTGTTATTTGATATTCGTAGGCGCCTATCTCATAACCTGTACCTTGAGGACGTACAATACTGTCGTAGTCAATACTAGTATAAACGGTACTTCCACCACCGCCACCACCGCCACTAAATGTACCTGCATTTATACAAGGGCTTGATGATTTTAAACGGAAGTCGAGAGCATTTGGATTAATAAAAACAGGATCCTTCGCAATACTACCGATAGAATTTATAAGAAAATTTGTTGGTAAGCCACCTTGAATATTAATAAAATCACAATTTTTAAAATAAGTACTTGTTCCATTAGGGATTATATCGCTGGCATAAGTACTCCCTTTGAAGTATCCTCCGGAAGAAGTAGGCAAACAACCATAGTAAATATTACCTACGTATTTCATATTTGCACAATGCCTTGCTGCATAATATATATAACGGGTTTGGTAAAATGTACAGTAGGCAATGGTATTATCACCGGCATCAGATCGAATGCTATAGTCATTAAAATTAACACCAAAATAACAGTTGTAGATCTTGCAATTTATATATTTATTATTATTACCCGGATGTCCTGTTGGATTTGTACCTGTATCACCATCTTCAACTGTATCCTCAAAAACAATTCCTGAATTACAATTTTCAGCAATGCAACCATCAAACGTATTATTGCTAGCACCGTCTCTGGTAACCATACAATTGCCCTCTCCCTCCGGTGAACCAATAGCGCCGGTATGAGTACCAATTGCTTTGCAATGGTAAAAGAGGTTGTTCTGTGTAAGACGATGACGTACACAAAATGATTCTCCCATATTTTTTGCAGTGCAATAATAAAATTTATTGTATTGGGGAGATATCACTGGTAAGGAGAGACCCTTATCCACAACCTGTTCAGCGTTACTTTTCACACTTATTCCGTGGCCGGCATGCAAAAGACCGGAAGCTCGTTCAACATAACAGCTAGTAATAGTATTATAACTGCCGCACACAGCTATATAATAATCCGTAGGTGCATTAGTATTGGTATTTTCATTACAATAAACTTTACAACCTTTAAGCATATTCTTATTACCATTCACACCAAAACCTTCGGCTGAGGCATTCACTACTAAACAATTGATAAGAGTATCATTGTTTGAAAATTTAGTTCCCATATTTCCAAGTAAAATACCTTCGCCTGAATAGGACGCATTAATATCTCCCAAAGACATTATATTAATATTATAGAGTGTTAAGTTTTCGGCGTTTGTTTGATTGCCACTGCCAGCAATGAAACCATTGGCGTAATTTTGAATCTGGAAATTTTTAATAACTAAATATTTTTGATTTTCACAATTAAAAGCTGTTCCTATAGCTCTGCTACTACCAATAAATGTGGGCATATCGGTAATAATAAAAGGGGAGTATGGATTGCTATTATTTACAAGTAATGGCGGTGAGTCACCGGGTGTAGTTTTATAACCTTGAAATATAATTGGATTACCCACGGTGCCACTTTTAGAGAAAATCACATTTTCAGTATAATTTCCTGCTTTCACATAAACTATATCACCCGCAGTAACGGGGCTGGAACTTCCCGCTGCATAAGTAAGTGTAAGCCATGACTGTGTAGGTGTTAAACCGGAATTTGAGTTGTTCCCCGAAGTAGAAACATAATAGGTTTTGGAATAAATATTTCCTAAACTAATAAGGGAAATAATCGAAGCAAGTAAGATTTTTTTCATGGCTTAACAATTAACTTAGTTTATGATTCTGATTCAATAACTATTTCAATTTCTACGCTACTTAAATCTTCTTAATAACTATAATGGGCTTTGTTGCATGAATAATTTATAAAAAAAAGATTTTCTCTTTACTTTTTATCGTTATTTAATTTTTACATTTTTCGGCATTCCACATTGTGTCATTTTATTAAGAATTTTGCATGATATCAATGCTTCTACGCATTGGC
>JBBSPS010000179.1:0-8319 GCA_038258655.1 Bacteroidia bacterium | reverse complement strand
TAATTACGCAATGGCTGATGGAATTTATGAACTGTTGAAAAAAACACGAGTCGGGATAGATAGTTTTAAGGGGAAACAGGGAAACATAGACCATTTTCAATTAGATTTATTCCCAGAGTAATTTTTGAGGAAACTCCAGTCAAATCAAATATATTACATAAAAACAAAACCTACGATAATTACCGTAGGTTTTATTTGTTTTATCTTTTCTAATAAAACTTAAAAACAATATTTATTTTCAGCAATTAATTTAGCAGAAATATTTCTACGTGCTTCGGTAGTATTCAACGGTTCCGTTTTTGTAAAACGTTTTAAACCAGTTAACATCATACGTTGTTCATCACCAGTTGCAAAAGTATTAATAGCTTCTTTACCTGATTTATGAATTTTATCAGCAGCATCATTAATATAAACACGCATCATGTCTAATTGTTCTTTGCAGCTTGCTTCATCTCGTATCGAAACTAATTTTTCTACACGTAATTGTAATGATTCACAAACATATAGTTCAATAATCATATCAGCAAGGTTCATCAATACTTCCTGTTCCTTACCCAATTGTTGCATTAATTTTTGAACTGCTGAACCAGCAACCATCAATATTGCTTTTCTGAAATTGGAGATGTATTTTTTTTCGTTAGCAAATAATCCTGTTTCTGCTGCGCCCATATCAGGGATACTCATTAGTTCGGCAGCTACCTTTTGTGCAGGTCCCATCAAATCTAATTCGCCTTTCATGGCACGTTTCAACATCATGTCAACAGTCAACATTCTGTTAATCTCATTTGTTCCTTCAAATATTCTGTTGATGCGCGCATCACGATAAGCTCTATCCATAGGCGCTTCGGCACTATATCCCATTCCGCCATAAATTTGAACACCTTCATCTACCACATAATCCAATACTTCCGAACCATGTACTTTTACAATAGCAGCTTCCACAGCAAATTGCTCAACACCTTTTAATTTCGCTTTTGCTTCATCCATTCCACCTTCAATCAACGCTTTGGTTGCATCTTCCACATTCTGACTAGCTCTATAAATAGCAGATTCAGAAGCATAAATGCGAATAGCTTGTTCCGCTAATTTAAAACGTATGGCTCCGTATTTTGCAATTGGGCGACCAAACTGTTGGCGTTCATTAGCATACTGAATAGATTTTGTACTTGTTATTTTACTTCCTCCAATTGCAGCACCTGCCAATTTAATACGACCAAGATTTAAAATGTTTACCGCTATTTTAAATCCATTTTGTCTTTCGGATAATAAATTTTCTACAGGCACTTTACAATCATTAAAAAATACTTGACGTGTAGAGCTTCCTTTGATTCCCATTTTGTGTTCTTCGGGGTTCAATGAAATTCCACCGAATGTTTTCTCAACAATAAATGCGGAAAGATTTGCATCATCATCAATTTTAGCGAACACTGTAAATACATCAGCAAAGCCACCATTGGTGATCCACATTTTTTGTCCGTTCAAAATATAATGTTTGCCATCAGCAGAAAGTTTTGCATTTGTTTTCCCTGAGTTAGCATCCGAACCAGCACTTGGCTCTGTTAAACAATAACAAGCTTTCCACTCGCCACTCGAAAGTTTAGGAATGTATTTTGCTTTTTGTTCTGCATTTCCATAATATAAAATTGGTAATGTACCAATTCCTGTATGTGCTGAAATAGCAACTGCAAATGAATGTCCGCCACCTACAATTTCTGTTGCAAGCATAGAAGTTGTAAAATCTTTTCCGAACCCACCGAATTCTTCAGGCACTGAAATGCCTAATAAACCAAGCTCTCCGGCTTTATTTAACAGATCAACCATCAAACCTTCTTCTTGTGCATCAATACGATCGAGGTTAGGCCAAACATGTTGCGCCAAAAAATCATGGCATGTTTGAGCGATCATTAATTGTTCTTCGTTCCATTGTTCAGGAATAAAAACGTCTTTTGCTTCAGTTTCTTTGATTAGGAATTCTCCTCCTTTAGTTGTTGACATAATAAATTGGTATTTAGTATCAGGTAGCAAGTATCAAGATGGTTGAAGAATAGATTTTTTTAACCCATTCAACATCTTTTGTATTTTGCAAACCTTTTCAGTTAATAATTCTGTTTGTTCTTTTGAAATATAATTAAAATCTATTGATAAAAGCAATTGTGTTTCAAGTTCAAAAGATGACCCTAAAGCAATATTAAGAAATTGATTAAATTCTTTATCTGATTGTCTTCCTGCTCCTTCAGCAATATTGCTTGGAATAGAAACAGCAGCACGATTCATTTGTGAAATTAATCCAAATTTCTCATCAGAAGGAAATTTTTTAGTAATTATAAAAGTATCTTTTGCTAAACTCATAGCTTCTTGCCAAACTTTTAGTTCTTTAAAATTGTGCATAAATATTACGTCTTGATACCTGATACTAGTTACTTGATACTTATTTAATTCAACATTTCGAACACTCCGGCAGCACCTTGTCCCGTTCCAACACACATACTTACTATTCCATATTTTTTATTCTGACGTTTTAATTCATTAAATAATTGTACAGAAAGTTTAGCTCCCGAACAACCCAGAGGATGCCCTAATGAAATAGCGCCACCATTTACGTTTACAATTTCCTGATTCAAATTTAATTCTCTACAAACAGCTAATGACTGTGAAGCAAAGGCCTCGTTTAATTCAATCAAATCAATTTGATTCAAATTCATTCCCGCTAATTTCAATGCTTTCGGAATAGCTGCTACTGGGCCAATTCCCATGATACGTGGAGGAACACCTGCTGCTGCAAAACTTACCATGCGAGCAATAGGTTTTAAATTATTTTCTTTTAAAAATTTTTCACTTACCACCATTACAAATGCAGCACCATCACTTGTTTGTGAAGAGTTACCTGCTGTAACTGATCCTTTGGCATCAAACACCGGTTTTAATTTTGCCAATGCTTCCATTGTTGTATCGGCACGCGGGCCTTCATCCGTATCAATAATAAAATCGCGTGTGTTTTTCTTCTCGTTCTCATCAATATAAGTTTCAGTAACTTTAATAGGAACAATTTCATTTTTAAATTTACCTTCTTTAATTGCTTTGATCGCTTTTTGATGTGAGTTAAAAGAAAAAGTATCTTGATCTTCACGACTTACTTTATATTCATTTGCAACGGCTTCAGCCGTTAAACCCATTCCCCAGTAATGATCAGGATGTGCTAATGCAACACCTGCATGCGGAACAATACGCCAACCACCCATAGGAATCAAGCTCATACTTTCTGCGCCACCTGCAATAATACAATCAGCCATGCCTGCATGAATTTTGGCCGATGCGATCGCAATTGTTTCTAATCCGGATGCGCAATATCTATTTACTGTTACACCCGCAACTTTATCAGTATTCAATGCCATCAATGAAATTAAACGAGCCATGTTCAAACCTTGCTCTGCTTCAGGCATGGCATTACCAACAATTAAATCGTCAACTTGTTCATGACTAATATTCGGTACGCTTGCCATTAAATGTTTTATTACATCAGATGCTAGATCATCAGGACGAGTGAAACGAAATCCGCCTCTGGTGGCTTTGCCTACTGCGCTACGGAAACTTGCTACTATATATGCGTTCATAATTTAAATAGATTTGAGATGTTAGATATGAGATTTGAGACCCTGTGTAAATCAAACTCTTTCCAGAATCTTGTTTTGTAATGTTTTTTGAAAAGTGTAAGTCATTTTTTGTATTTCTTCAATTTCTTTTAACAAAGGTTGCAATGTTTCATCCGTAATTAAATTTAATTTATTCGATATTATTAATTGAGTTTGTAATTCATAAGAAGAACCATTTGCTATTCCAAGAAAATGATTGAACTCTTTATTTGAATTTCTGCCTGCTCCTTCTGAAATGTTAGAGGGGATAGATATAGCAGACCTTTTTATTTGAGAAGTTAACCCGTAAATTTCTTCTTTTGGAAAATTTGAAGTTGCTTTATATACCTGAACAGAAAGCTCAATTGCTTTATTCCAGATTTTTAGTTCTTTTAAATTATGCATTTTAAGTAGTATTGAGATGTGAGATGTGAGTATTGAGATTGTTCTCAATAATATCTCTCTGCCATATCTGGTTATTTTGTCGTTAAAATATATCTAATTCTTTTTGTCTCAAATCTCACGTCTCACATCTCGTATCTCACATCTCACGTCTCACATCTCGTATCTCACATCTCACGTCTCACGTCTCACGTCTCACGTCTCACCTCTCAAATCTAATTTCTTAAAATTTTTCCTCCCGTTAATATTGATTGTATCCGTTCCAACGTTTTCTTTTCACCACACAAACTCAAAAACGCTTCACGTTCCAAGTCCAATAAATATTGTTCACTTACCAATGTTGGTTGCGACAAATCACCACCACATAGTACCCAAGCTAACTTTTGTGAAATCTTCGCATCATGTTCACTGATGTAATGTCCGCTTAACATGGAGTTAGCTCCGAGATAAGCCAATCCCAATGCTTGTTTACCAAGTACACGGATATCTTTTCTATGAGCAGGCATTGTATATCCCGCTTCCGCGATCTCAATACAATTTAATTTTGCTTCCGTTAATAAACGATTGCGTGAAATTACAACGACATCTTTTCCTTTTCTCAAATAACCAAGATCAAATGCTTCATAAGCCGAAGTAGAAACTTTCGCTTGTCCGATTGTTAAAAAACGATCACGGAAATTATTCAATTCAATATCTCCTTCTTGTAACTCATCCGATAAACGAACGGCAAATTCTTTTGTTCCGCCACCACCAGGAATTAAGCCAACACCAAATTCAACAAGCCCCATATAGGTTTCAGCATGTGCGACAACTCTATCCGAATGCATACTCATTTCGCACGCACCGCCTAAAGCCATATTGTGAGGCGCTACTACAACCGGAATGGAAGAGTAACGAACGTGCATCATCGTATCCTGAAATATTTTTATTGCACGATTCAATTCATCATATTCTTGTTCCACCGCCATCATAAAGATCATCCCCACGTTTGCGCCAGCACTGAAATTCGCTCCTTCATTTGAAATAACTAATCCTCTGAAATCCTTTTCGGCAAGCTCAATGGATTTGTTTATTCCTTCAATTACTTCGGCACCGATAGAATTCATTTTAGTATTCCATTCCAAATTCACAATGCCATCACCAATATCAGTAAGGGTTGCACCAACATTTTTCCAAACCGTTTTGTTGCCGCGAATGTTATCCAATAAAATAAATGATTCTGTTCCAGGAATTGTTTTGTATGATTTGGAAGGGATATCATAATACTTTTTATTCCCGTTTTCGATTTTGTAAAATGTGTTTGCTCCGTTGGAGAGCATATCATAGATCCATTGTGCAGGTTTATTGCCTACGGCTTCCATTGCTTTTACTGTTTCAGCAACACCTAATGAATCCCATGCTTCGAAAGGGCCTAGTTCCCATGCAAAACCTGCATTCATGGCAGAGTCTATTTTATAAAGCTCATCTGTAATTTCAGGAATGCGATTGCTTACATAAGCAAACAAACTATAAAATGTAGTGCGATAAAATTCACCTGCTTTATCTTTTCCTGCGATCAACACTTTCATTCTGTCACGCAGATTATCAATTGTCTTCGTTGCTTCCAGCGTAGCGAATTTTGCTTTTACAGAAGGTTTATACTCTAATGTTTTAAGATCTAATGAATGGATTTCTGATTTGCCATCTGCACTTTTTACTTTCTTGAAAAAGCCTTGTTCTGTTTTACTTCCCAGCCATTTATTCTCCACCATCTTCGCAACATATCCCGGAATTTTAAATACATCAATTGCTTCATCTTTTGGGCAGCTTTGCGCAACACCATCTGCAACATGCACCAATGTATCTAAACCAACCACATCGCATGTTCTGAAGGTTGCCGATTTTGGCCGGCCTAAAACCGGACCAGTTAATTTATCCACTTCATCAATGGTAAGCCCCATTTTTTCTACCGAATGAAACAAACTCATGATGCCGAATACCCCAATTCTGTTAGCAATAAAAGCAGGAGTATCTTTACAGAGAACGGTGGTTTTGCCCAAATACAATTCACCATAATGCATTAAAAAATCAATCACCTCCGGTGAAGTTTTAGGAGTCGGAATAATTTCAAGTAATCTTAAATAACGTGGTGGATTAAAAAAGTGAGATCCGCAGAAATGTTTTTGAAAGTCTTCGCTGCGTCCTTCATTCATCAAATGAATAGGAATACCCGAAGTGTTGGAGGTAATCAATGTTCCGGGTTTACGATATTTTTCAACATTATCAAATACTTGCTTTTTTATATCCAATCGTTCTATCACTACTTCGATGATCCAATCGCATGTAGCAATATCTTTCATATTATCATCAAAATTACCTGTAGAGATCCTTTTTGCGAAAGTTTTGCGATAAATAGGCGAGGGGTTTGATTTTAATGCGAAAGCCAAAGCGTCATCCACAATTTTATTACGAGATTTTTTATCAGACTTCGCCTCTTTAGGTACAATGTCGAGTAAAATTACTTCAACGCCAATATTTGCAAAATGGCAGGCAATACGGCTTCCCATAACACCTGAACCCAAAATTGCAACTTTTTTTATACTTCGTGTACTCATATAATTTTTTGTATTTGTAATTAATGAAACTGGGAGATACAACCCATTACCATTCTTCTCAAAAATACTAATTATTCAACAATATAAAAGGGTTTTAGTGTAAGGTTTTTTTAAATACATTTGCGTCACAACACACAGTTATTTTTATGAGTTTTAAAACATTATTTCGAAAAAAATCTGCTGAAGTAACTCTTATGGAAGGTGGAGATGGAGAACATTCAGGGCTTCACAAAGTTTTGAATGTGAAGGATCTTACTTTCTTCGGGATTGCTGCTATCATTGGTGGCGGAACATTCAGCGCCATTGGTAATGCCTGCTTTTCGGGCGGACCTGGTGTTGTTTTTCTTTACATAATATGTGCAGTAGCCTGTGGTTTTACAGCATTGTGTTATGCTGAATTTGCTGCACGAGTACCTGTTTCGGGTAGTGCGTATACCTATGCTTATGTTTCTTTCGGTGAGTTATTTGCTTGGATCATTGGTTGGGCATTGTTGATGGAATACTCTATTGGTAATATTTATATTGCATTTTCATGGAGCGGTTATTTTACTAATTTACTTGGAACTTTTGGAGTGCATTTACCCGAATGGCTCACTATTAATTATAGCTCAGCACATCAGGCATTCATTGATAATAATGTAGGAGAAGGATTTTCAGCCTGGAGCAATGCTCCTCAATTAGGCGGATTGAGAATTATTTTTGATCTCCCTGCTGTACTTGTAAATGTATGCATTACTTGGTTGGTATATGTTGGTACTAAAGAGTCGCGCAATTTCAGTAACCTGATGGTGATGATAAAGCTGGTGATAATTGTACTCGTAATTATTGTTGGTTTTTTCTATATAGATATTGATAACTGGACTCCTTTTATGCCAAATGGTTTTGATGGAGTAATGGGAGGTGTATCAGCTGTATTCTTTGCCTATATTGGCTTTGATGCTGTATCTACTTTGGCAGAAGAAAGTAAAAACCCACAACGCGATCTTCCTCGTGGAATGATGTATTCTCTTATTATTTGTACTGTGGTATATATTATTTTAGCATTGGTACTTACAGGCATGGTATCATATACATTACTGGGTGTGAGTGATCCGCTTGCCGAAATATTTAAGATTAAAGGAATAAAATGGATGTTATTTATTGTATCCATTGCAGCTGTTGTAGCTATGACCAGTGTATTGCTTGTTTTTCAGATGGGTCAACCGCGAATTTGGATGAGCATGAGTCGTGATGGTTTATTACCTAAGCGCTTTTCAAAAATACACCCCAAATATAAAACTCCCGGCTTTGCAACAATTGTTACAGGATTTGTAGTTGGTGTTCCAATGTTTTTTACAGATGAAAATTTTGTTCTTGATTTTACCAGTATCGGAACTCTATTTGCATTTGTGCTGGTTTGTGGTGGAGTGTTGATGTTGCCAACACAAAAAAATGAAGAGTACAACCATGTTGAATCAAAAGGTAAATTTCGCTTGCCTTATATCAATTCGAAATACATATTTCCTTGCATTATGATATTTACATTTTTATCACTGTTCTGTTTTGTTCCAGATTATTTTTCTGATAAATTTAGTTTCTTAACGGGAGCTATTACTCAAAATGTTCCCCTACTTGTGTTTTATATACTATGCATTGTAATGTCTGTATTATCATTCACCAAAAATCTTTCACTTATTCCTGTTTTGGGATTAATT
>JBBSPS010000178.1:0-8332 GCA_038258655.1 Bacteroidia bacterium | reverse complement strand
TTTTTATCAGGTTGCAAAATGCATTATTCATTCAGTTGTGCATCTATTCCACCTGAAGCAAAAACATTTTCAGTTCAATATTTTCAGAATGTTGCATCCCTCGCTCCACCAACATTTAGTCAAACATTTACGGAAGCTTTACGGGATAAGTTAAGTTCACAAACGCGTTTGGCTCTTGTAAATAAGAGTGGTGATCTGGCTTTTGAAGGAAGCGTTATCGGTTATGCCACTACGCCAATCGCCATACAAAGTACCGATCAGGCAGCGTTAAACCGATTGACAATCACTATAAATGTAAAATACACCTGCGGATTTGATGAGAAGAAAAATTTCGACCAAACTTTTTCTCGGTTTTCTGATTATCCAAGTACCGAAAGCCTTGCAGTAGTTGAAGATCATTTGATAAAAGATATTAATGAACAATTAGTGCAGGATATATTTAACCAGGCATTGAACAACTGGTAAAAAATGAATCGGACTCAATTCATATCTTATATTGAAAATACTGATACGTTATCAGGGAATGATAGTGTATTATTAGAAGGATTATTAAAAAATTTCCCCTATTTCCAAACTGCCTATTTGTTATATGCAAAAAGTTTGCATAATCAGAATAGCATCCATTATAACAATCAATTAAAAATTACTGCCGCCTATGCTACCGATAGAAGGATCCTGCATCGTTTAATTACGAAGCAACAAACACAGGAAACGAATAAAATAATTGAGCTTGAGAAAGCGGTAATTCAGCTCGTTAAAGAAGAAGTAAAAGAACAAAATATCAACCTTGTTATAGAATCAAAACAAGAAATAGTAGATGTGTTGCCAATAGAAATGCCACCAACTGTAATTGGTTCTGAAGAAAAAGTTATTAAAGCTTCGGAATTGACTGAAGAAATTATCCCTGCACTAAAAGATGAAACAACTCAACAGTTGGAGAAAGAATATTTATCGGAAGCAGCAAATGCGACTTTTGAAATAGAAATATTGAATAAAGAATCTTTTAATGATCGTAATGTTGAAGAAGAGATACAGCATGAAACTGTTGAGTCGAATTTTATTTTAAATACTAAAATTGGACTTGAAATCGAACAGTCTCAAAAGAAAATGGAAACTGATTTTGACACAGATCAACCACATTCATTCATCGATTGGCTTAAACAGACTTCCGCACAAACGCTCATAGAGAAAAAAGTTAATCCGGAAATAAAAGAAAGAGCGGATAATACACTGAATGCAGCCGAACTGATTGATAAGTTTATACATGAAGAACCTAAATTAACAAAACCGAAAACCGAATTTTTCAATCCGGTGAATATGGCAAAGCAGAGTGTGGCTGATGATATTACTTTTGTAAGTGAAACATTGGCTAAAATATACCTCTTGCAAGGCAATTATTCCAAGGCGTTGCAAGCCTATGAAAATTTACGCTTGAAATATCCGGAAAAAAGACTTTACTTTGCAGCCCAAATTAAAAATTTAAGAAAACTTATTAATCAACAAAATAATAAATAATAATGGGAACTATCATTTCAATATTAATCGTCATCGTTTGTGTTCTTTTAATCTTAGTTGTATTGGTACAAAACTCTAAAGGGGGCGGATTAGCATCTTCTTTTTCATCATCCAACCAGGTAATGGGTGTTCGGAAAACGGCTGATTTTTTAGAAAAAACTACTTGGACATTAGCTATCTCTTTATTGGCATTGAGTCTAATTTCTACTGCGTATAACAATCCGACAGAAGGAACTACAAATGCTGCGGGAACTGAATCAGTTACCCGTAAAAAAGCAGCAGACGAAGGAGCACCAATGACCACACCGGGCGCTAAATCAAATATAATTGCTCCTGTTCCTGATTCGACAAAAAAGTAATATAATAGCTTTTAAAAAATGTCAGAGTGTCACCCATTTCTGACATTTTTTTTGCTTTAAACCTTAAAGCGGCAATATTGTCTTCTATTATCCTTAATAAGCATTTTGGTATAATAAATGTCAATAAAAGTCGCATCTAAAAAATAAGTCTAACAATTAAATCATAAAAACAAAATGGCAAAAGTAAGCATCAAACCACTGGCAGACCGTGTAATTATTGAAGCGGCAGCAGCTGAAGAAAAAACTGCGGGAGGAATTATTATTCCTGATACTGCAAAAGAAAAACCTCAAAAAGGGAAAGTAATTGCTGTAGGAACAGGTAAAAAAGATGAACCAATAACTGTGAAAGTTGGCGATACTGTTTTATATGGTAAATATGCCGGCACCGAAGTTCAAGTAGAAGGAAAAGATTACCTAATCATGCGTGAGAGCGATATTTTCGCAATCGTATAACTACAGATAACGTCCCTTCCACTACACTCAGGATAGTATTGATTTAATCTGTTCAGAAAACTTCAAAGAACATAAGCTAATTAACTAATAAACCAATTAACTAATAAACCAATAACAAAATGGCAAAAGATATTTTATTTAACGTAGATGCCCGCGACAAATTAAAAAAAGGTGTGGATGCATTAGCTAACGCAGTAAAAATAACATTAGGGCCTAAAGGCAGAAATGTAATTATTGATAAAAAATTTGGCGCACCAAGTATCACCAAAGATGGTGTTACGGTTGCCAAAGAAATTGAATTGAAAGACCCAATTGAAAATATGGGCGCACAAATGTTGAAAGAAGTAGCTTCAAAAACTGCTGATGCAGCAGGTGATGGAACAACCACTGCCACAGTGCTTGCGCAAGCTATCATTACGTCAGGCTTGAAAAATGTAGCAGCAGGTGCGAATCCGATGGACCTGAAACGCGGAATCGACAAAGCTGTTGATACGGTTAAAGAAAGTTTGAAAAAACAATCGCAAAAAGTAGGTGACGATATTAAAAAGATTGAACAGGTGGCCACTATTTCAGCGAACAACGATAGTACTATTGGTAAACTTATCGCTGAAGCAATGGGCAGAGTTAAGAAAGAAGGTGTGATCACTGTAGAAGAAGCGAAAGGCACTGAAACTACTGTTGAAGTAGTGGAAGGCATGCAATTCGATCGTGGATATATTTCTCCTTACTTTGTTACTGATGCCGATAAAATGCAAGCGGTATTGGAAACTCCTCTTATTTTGATCACTGATAAGAAAATATCCAATATGAAAGAATTACTTCCTGTGCTTGAAAAAGCTGTACAAACAGGCAAACCGATTTTAATTATTGCGGAAGATGTGGACAGTGAAGCATTGGCTACATTGGTAGTAAATAAGATCCGTGGTTCATTAAAAATTGCCGCTGTTAAAGCTCCCGGCTTTGGAGATAGAAGAAAAGCAATGTTGGAAGATATCGCGATACTTACAGGTGGAACTTTGATCTCTGAAGAAAGAGGATATAAATTAGAAAATGCTGATTTAACAATGTTAGGTACAGCGGAAAAAATAACTATTGATAAAGACAATACAACTTTAGTTGGTGGTAAAGGTAAAAAAGCGGACATCACTGCTCGTGTTAACCAGATCAAAACACAAATAGAATCCACTACATCCGATTATGATAAAGAAAAATTGCAAGAACGTTTGGCTAAATTAGCCGGCGGTGTTGCTGTATTGTATGTTGGTGCTGCTACTGAAATGGAAATGAAAGAAAAGAAAGATCGTGTGGATGATGCATTAGCTGCTACACGTGCTGCTGTTGAAGAAGGAATTGTTCCCGGAGGTGGCGTTGCCTATATCCGTGCTATTGACACATTGGATAAATTAAAAGGCGACAACGAGGATGAAACAACAGGTATTGCTATTGTTAAACGTGCTATTGAAGAGCCGTTACGCCAGATCATTGCCAATGCAGGTGGTGAAGGTGCTGTGATTGTTCAAAAGGTACGTGAAGGCAAAGGTGATTTTGGTTACAATGCGCACACTGAAAAATTTGAACATTTATTAGCTGCAGGTGTAATTGATCCAACTAAAGTAACACGTATAGCTTTGGAAAATGCTGCATCGATCGCATCAATGCTCTTAACTACTGAATGCGTATTAGCTGATCAAAAAGAAGAAACACCTTCAATGCCACATAACCCGGGCATGGGCGGTATGGGTGGAATGATGTAAAAATTCGTTAAATAATTAAATATCAAATGTCCTGTAGAAATGCAGGACATTTTTATTTTATCTTTGCCCGACAAAAAAAAAGCTGCTTAAATTTTTTTCCAGTAATTAACGGCGTGCTTATTTTTATATTTAGCACTTCGATTTCGCTCAGTATAAATTCTGTCGAAACATCTGCGAGGAAGGAGATTAGGTATTTAAATTTTAACATCTTCTGAATGAGATCTAATACATTTATAAAATTGGGATTGATTGGATTGAGTGTCATTGCTGCAATAACATTACTCCTTTATTTTACAACCAAATTCACATTTGCGTTTATTATACCGTTCTATATGCCGTGGATGGTTTTTTTATTGATTGGTTTTACGAATAGACAAAATAGAAAATGAAAAAAAAATTATTATTTATAGCAATTAGTAGTATGACTTACCCTATGCTTGCACAGGAGGCTAGCCCTGTAAAAGAAATATGTAACTGCCCTTCACAAAGTAAAGCCGGGAAAGGAACACTTTATTTTTCATGGGGATATAATAAAGATTGGTTTTCGAAAAGCGATATTCATTTTAAAAATGCATCAATTGAAAATGGTCCTTTAGTTGGAGGTGATAATACATATGATTTCATAGTGTATGATGCAACAGCAAAAGACCGAACCGGATTTGCAAAAATCCTTACTTCTGCTCCAACTATTCCACAATATGTTTATCGAATAGGATATTATTTTAATAACGAGCGTGACCTAGGTATTGAGATCAATTTTGATCATGTAAAATATGTGATGCGTGATTGGCAGACACTTCATGTGAAAGGGACTATTCACGGAAAAACAATAGATCAGGATACATTGATAAGCCCAAGTAATTTTGTGCATTTTGAACATACCAATGGGGCTAATTTTATGATGTTGAATGTAATGAAACGTCAACGCCTAATAGTATCGGTAAATAAAAAACATTGGCTGAGTGGAATCGTAAAATTAGGTGCAGGTATAGTAATTCCTAAAACTGAGGTGTGGCTCTTCGGCCAAGAAATGGATAATCGTTTTCATATTGCAGGCTATTGTACCGGGGTGGAAATAGGTTTACACTATGATGCATTTAAATATTTTTTTTTAGAATATACTGCTAAAGGTGTATTTGCCAATTATACCAATGTACTCACAGTTGGGCCGGGGAAGGCCAATCACCATTTTTGGGCCTTTGAAAATATTTTGGTGTTGGGCTTACAAATTCCGATTTAATGAAATAAATATACTAGCACAGATCTGCTGCCATGTGGGCATCTCGCTTCGCAAGACAAATCACATTTAACTTTGAAATAAGGCTTCGCAATTAATATATTGTAATAAACCCAACGAGCGTCAGGCTTATGAAAGGTATTCAAAAAACTCCTTATTAAAATTCACCAGATATAACTTTTCAGTAGCGCGAGAAACGGCTGTATATAACCATCGTAAGTATTCTGTATTTATCATATCATCAGTTAAATAACCCTGCTCTACAAATACACAGGGCCATTGTCCGCCTTGCGCTTTATGACAAGTAACCGCATAGGCAAATTTTACCTGCAAAGCATTAAAAAATTTATCTTCTTTCACTTTCTTTAATCGCATTCGTCTGTCAGCAACATCGCTATAATCACCAGATACACAGATATATAGTTTTTTATTGTCTTCTTGTGATAATGCCGGAGCATCACTCATAATAGTATCTAACAACAAACGTGTTTCTAATTCCGGTTCATCCGGGTAATCGATCATGCGCATACGTACATCCGCGAAACGAAAACCATGCATCTCCTGTATCTTTCCAACGCTCGTCAATTGAATAATATCGCCATTGGCAATAAATCCGGCTTTTGATTCTTCGGGCAACCAAAAATAATTGTTCCTCACCACCATCATATAATCGCCTGATGATAATTCATTTTCCTGCCAGCGAATACGTGCACGTATTTGTTGGTTAAAAATATTTGCTCGTTTGTTGGATCTGCAAATCACCATTGCATCTTCTGCTCCATACTTATTGTAAGCATCATTCAGCGCATCTTCCAACTCATCACCACCCAAGCGAATGATATCTTTGAAATTATTTAAATGAAATTGAGGTTTATCATTTTCGCCATCTTTAATTTGATTTCGAATAATAGTAGCATTAGTGAGTATTCCTGAATCCTGCGTTTGACGCACCACTTCTGTCAATTCAAAAGAGTCAACAGGAAAATAATACGATGCTTTTAAAAATTCAATATCGAGTGCAGGGCTCATATCCAAACCAACAGGTGGCAATTGAGCTGTATCACCGATAAATATTAATTTACAATTGGTCCCATTAAACACATAACTGATTAGATCATCCAATAGACTTCCTGCATCGCTCAATCCTCCTGAGTTGGAAATCATAGAAGCTTCATCAACAATAAAAATAGTATCGTGATGTAAGTTTTGTTGAAGCTGAAAACCAACACCTCCATCGGCAGTCGCTTTCCTGAAATATATTTTTTTGTGGATAGTATATGCTTGTTTTTTTGTGTAGTTGGAAAGCACTTTTGCCGCCCGGCCTGTAGGAGCAAGTAATGATGTTTTGCCATTTACAGCAGGTAAACTTTGTACCAATGATCTTACAACAGTTGTTTTTCCGGTGCCTGCATATCCTTTAATTACAAATATCTGATCGGAATTTTTACCTAAAATAAATTCGGAAAGTTTAGTTAATAAAATGCGTTGTCCACCGGTGGTTTCAAATGGAAAATGTTTTAATAAAATGCTGCTGAACTCTTCTGTTGTCATGGTACGGATAACGAATCTATACAAATTTACGAATCTGTGCGTATCTGTATGATCTGTGTGAATAGAATAAACAATGATAATAAAATCTTTGCGAACTTCGCGTATTCCTTTGCGTTCTTTGCGGTAAAAAAATAACACGAATAGTAATAAAAACTTATCTTTGTTCTCCAATGATAAGCGAAATAAAAAATAAAATAACCCAGGCCTGTTCATTTATTGATGAAGCATTTGACGCTAAACAAACGTTAAATTTCCGATTGATAATTGAAATTGGTATTGATGGACTTTTGGTTGCTGTGAATGAACGTTCAAAAAATAAATACATCGCTTTAGAAAATTATACTTTTCAAAATGTATATGGTTTTGATGTCGTTTGTGAGTTACTGGATGAAATCATAAAAGACAGCACGCTCATCAAGCATAAATATGGAGCGGTAGTATGTATGGTGGTGAATAATCTTTCGACATTGGTTCCCAATCCATTGTTTGAAGAAGATAAGAAAAAACTGTATTTAAAATTTAATACTTCTCTTCAAGGTGATGATCTGATAGTGGTTGATGATCTGAAAAATTTAGATGCAAAAAATGTATTTGCTATACCTTATAGTTTAAAAGGTAAATTGGATCATTTGTTTTCTAAGATTACGTACCATCATTTTTCCAGCCCGTTAATTGATAGTCTGCTTTCACAAAATAAAAATAAGTCAAATAAAAAATTATTTGTACATATTCAATCCTCACATTTTGAAACTATTGTAATTGAAGATAAAAATTTACTTTTTTATAATACCTTCAATCACCATTCGGCGGAAGATTTTATTTATTACCTGCTTTTTGTTTGCGAGCAATTGCAACTAAACCCTGAAAATATTGAAGTGGTTTTATTAGGCGAGGTAGAAAAGAGTTCCGATATCTATTCCATCGCACAGAAATATATACGTAACCTAAAATTTGGTGAACGATTTGATAGTGCAGACTATAGCTACCAATTGCAAACCTTACCCAAACATTTCTACTTCACGTTGTTTAACAGCTATTTAGCATAATGCGCATCATCGGTGGGACGCATAAAGGGAGAGTGATACATGCTCCCAAGAATTTGCCTGTTCGCCCCACTACTGATTTTGCAAAGGAAAGCATATTCAATATTTTAAATAATCATTTTGAATTTGACGGATTAAAAATACTTGACTTATTTTGCGGAACAGGAAATATAAGCTATGAATTCGCTTCACGCGGATGCGACATAACCAGTGTTGACAATAATTATAAATGTTGTGAATTAGTAAAAAAAACATACGCTGAGTTTAAAATGCAGCAAGTGAAAGTGATCAAAGCGGATGCTTTTGGTTTTTTAAAAAAGGCAAGCCTAGGTTATCATATTATTTTTTGTGACCCGCCTTATGATTTGCCAACAATTGATTTGCTTCCCGGATTGGTTTTTGAAAACAATCTTTTAAAAC
>JBBSPS010000177.1:0-8401 GCA_038258655.1 Bacteroidia bacterium | reverse complement strand
TTTTATAATTTTCCACTGGGCATCGGTAAGGTTTGTTTCATACATGTACATAGAGTTTTGGTATACCCTAAGTAAATCAGTATGTTAATTACTTTTCGATGCCCTTTATAATTTTTATCAAATGAATTTTAAACAGTCTCTTAATTTAAGCATAAAATGTCTCGAATTGGAGGAGGAGCAAATGTTGAAAAATTGCTGAGTACATTCATTTTTTAATACACAGGGAAATGGGGATATAATCACTTCCGCCCCCGATGCTTCGATCGGGCATAGCCTCTCCTTATATAATTATATGAGCCTGTAGCCGATCAAAGAGAAAGATTTTATGAGAACAAAAAACAAACACTAACTTTATCTTGTGGAAAAATTATCCGGCAAAAAAATATCTTTTTTAACCTTGATTGTATTGCTTTCGCTTTTTGGTTTTTCATTTCAAAAAGAACAGGTATTTCGCTGGGATCGTCTTGAATTTGAAAAAACGGGATGCCTGAATAAATGCAAATCGTTTAAAATAAATATAGATCGTAAAGGGAACGCTGTGTATGAAGGAATGAGTAATACATCAATGCTGGGTACGTATTCGAGGAGGTTAAACTATAAGGAAAATAAAAATTTATGGAAGCTGATTTATTCTGCGCAACTAGAAGCTATGAAAGAGGAATATGATTATGGAGCGGAGGATACACAGCAAAAATTCCTGCGCTGCTATTTCGGCACCAAAGTAAAAGAAATCCGCTTTGGGAACGATGTGCCAGAGGTTTTAAAAAAAATTGATGCCTTCATAGAAAAAATAATATATAATAAAGGATGGGTAGTGGGTGAGCGCTTTTAGGGTATTCGGATTTAAGAGAAAATAATTTGTTTTTCACCTTATAATTTATACATTAGCTTTATTAATAGAGTTTATACCGAATAAGGTATTTTTGTTTATTATGAAAAATTAAAGTCAATAAAATAAATCATTTTAAAGCCAATAAAAAGGATAAAAATTCAGCTGTGTCTTATTCGGTATAAACTCTAATATAATCTTAGTATGAAAAAAAGTACTTTTTCCGTTTTTCTCTTAGTAGTGTTTGCATCTACTCTTTTTTCTCAATCAGATAAAAAGCAGGATGCAAAAGAAGTTCCTGACTTTGTGAAAATGCAACAGGAGTTCAATGACTGGGCAAAAGGAAAAGACCTCTCTAAAGAAAAAGGCTGGAAGTATTATAAGCGCTGGGAAGAACAAATGGCTAAACGTGCTAATGCGGATGGATCGCTCCCCGATGAATATGAATATTTTAAAGCAGCAATGGATGTAGCGGCACAAAAACAAAAAAATATATATACAAGAGCCGCATCATGGATTCCTGTCGGGCCGTTTGTTGTACCAATTGCTCCGGGCGGTTCTGGCCTTAACAGTTATGGTATTTCACGGATCAACACAATTACATTTCATCCAACCGATTCCAGTACGTATTGGGTAGGAGTTGCACAAGGTGGAGTTTGGAAAACTACCAATGGTGGAGCAAGCTATATGCCTTTGACAGATAATCTTCCTATTCTTCGTATCAGTGATATTTGCGTAGACCCTTTGCGTCCAGATACGATGTACATCTCTTTGTGCGACTTTGAATATATTGGATTTGCGCTCAACGCTAACGGAAGCAAACGAATGACGCATTATGGAATGGGAGTTTATAAAACAACAAACGGAGGACAAACCTGGAACCCTACCGGACTTGCTTTCAATCAAACAGCGTATGATGGTTCTCTCATCAGAAGAGTTTTTGTTAATTCAACTAATGCAAACTCTGTTCTAGCCGCAGGCACCAGCGGAATATGGAAATCTGCAGATGGAGGAACAACGTGGTCAAAAATTTTAGATTCTCTAATTTGTGATATTGAAAGAGATCCAGTAAATAAAAATACTTTATATGCTTCGGGCGGTTATATAAGTAAAACAAAAAAAGGAAGTGCATGCATTCTTAAATCAACCGATTTTGGAACTACTTGGACTTTATTAAATACAGGTATTCCGAAAACAACCGTGCTGAGGATCGAACTAGCTATTTCTCCTTCCGATCCGAATTATGTATATGCTCTTTGCTGCAATACGAGCAATGGATTATATGGTGTTTACCGCACAACAAACGCAGGCATTAATTGGTCGCAGCGATGCACTACTCCGAATATCCTTGGAAACAGCGGCAACGCTTCGGGCGGACAAGCAACCTACGACCTCACCATTATTGTAAATGCAACTGACCGCAACACCATTTATACAGGAGGCTTGATTATCTGGGGATCTTCAGATGGAGGTACCACCATGACACAGATCACCGATTATGGAACCATTCATCCCGATCAGCATTTTTTTGCTTACAATTCTCTAAACAAAAATTACTACATGTGCAACGATGGAGGAATTTACAAAGCGAATCCCATCAACATTGCATTGAACACTACTAAATGGAAACGCTTGAGTGATGGTTTACAAACCCCTTCCTATTATAGAGTGAATACCAGTAAAAACAACCCGGGATTTCTTGAGGCAGGTGCGCAGGATAATGGCTCGGCTTATTTCAATGGCAAGAGGTGGATCTTTGTTTACGGAGGAGACGGAATGGATGGTAGTGTGGATGATAATGACACCAATATTGTAATTGCCTCTTCACAGTTTGGGGATTTTGCAAAATCAACCAATGGAGGAGCAACTGTAACTTCTGTTACTGTCACAACTACAGAATCAGGTGAATGGACAACACCTATTGTGAGAGACCCGAATAACAATTCTATTTTGTACACAGGTTATACCAATGTTTTTAAATCAACCAACGGTGGAACTAATTGGTCGTCCATTTCTAATCTTTCTGGCCCGCCCATAACTGCCATTGCCGTTTGCCCGAAAAATTCCAATTACATCTATGTAACCAAGCGTGTGCAAGGCTCCACCATGGCTGGAGCGAAAGCATGGATGACCTCTAATGGAGGAACAAACTGGAAAGATATTACTGCAGGATTACCCGATACGCTTTATTTTATTAGCGCAGCGGTGGATGATAATGATCCGAACATTGCTTGGATTACTTGCGGAGGATTTTACAACGGGGTAAAAATATTCCAGACCACCAATGGAGGTTCGAGCTGGACAAATATTTCCTACAACCTTCCTAACCTTCCTGTGAACACAGTGATGAAACGGGCAGGAACAAACGAGTTGTATGTGGGATGTGATGTGGGAGTATACAAGCTAATCAGCGGGCAGACCTCTTGGCAGCTTTTTAGCAATGGATTACCAAACGTAATTGTTTCTGATCTTGAAATTCAATATGCGAGCCAAACCATGTATGCTTCCACATTCGGAAGAGGGATATGGAGTATTGATCTTTCCAACATTACTTCGGTAAGTGAAGATCCGATGCATGAAGCAGTTATTTCAATAAACCCTTCTCTTAACAACGGGGAGTTTCAGTTAAGCGTACAAGGATTGAAAGCCGAAAAAGCGTCCTTCGAAATCATTGATATTATGGGAAGAAAAGTTTTTTCTGAAAATATTGAAGTTCGTTCCGGCTCTTACAGCGGCAACTACTCATTACTTTTAAATTACGGATTGTACTTTGCAAAAGTAACTGTTGGCAACGGTATCTCGCGTGTACAAAAGTTTGTGGTGAAGTAGAAGATTATCGTTGCTTAATAATCATAAAAATGTCTCGAACAAAAGAACGGGTATACATTGTATACAATAAGCCCGTCGGCATTATCTGCACTACAGAAAAAGTGGAAGGCAATATCATTGATGCCATTAATTACTCCGGAAAAATACTGCCAGTAGGCAGACTTGATAAAGATTCAGAAGGCTTGATCTTACTTACCAATGATAGTAAGATCATTAACAAGATCATTCACCCGGACTTTGAACATGAGAAGGAATATATTGTAACACTTAATTTGCCTTTGCGTAATCAATTCCTAAAACAAGTTGCCGAAGGAATTGATATTGGAGATGCCATCACAAAACCCTGTAAAATAATGGCAGAACCTGATTCAAAGCGTATTTTTAGAATTATATTAAAGCAAGGTTTGAACCGGCAAATCCGCAAAATGTGTAATGTATTTGGCTATCAAGTATTAAAGTTACAACGTGTACGGATTATGAATATTAAGTTGGGGAGCTTAAAAGTAGGCGAGTGGCGGCATTTAACAGAGGGAGAGTTGGCTGAATTAGTAAGGTTATAACATTATTGGGTTTTATGCTAATCAAATAATTGCTGAAATATGCACTATGAATGAATAAAATTTCTTATTTTCGCAATCCCAAATGAAAAAGGGAATAATTATTAACTAAAAAAAAATAACAAATGCCAGTAAAAATTAGATTACAACGTCATGGTAAAAAAGCCAATGCTTTTTTCCATATTGTAATTGCGGATGGTCGTGCACCTCGAGACGGAAAGTTTATTGAGAAAATTGGTACGTACAACCCAACTACAAATCCAGCAACCATTTTGATCGACAACGATAAAGCGTTGGCTTGGTTAAACAACGGTGCTCAACCAACTGACACTTGTCGTGCTATCCTTTCTTACAAAGGGATTATGTACAAAAATCACTTGCAAGGCGGGGTTACAAAAGGCGCTATAACGCAAGAACAAGCAGATGCAAAGCTTGCAAAATGGTTATCTGACAAAGAAACCAAAGTAACCGGTAAAGCGGACAAATTAGCAAGTGCTAAAAAAGATGTTTACAAGAACCGTATGGCTGCGGAGGTTGTTGCTAAAGAAGCGAAAGCTGCTAAAATTGTTATTAAAAATACTCCTGCCCCTGTGGTTGAAGCTGTTGCAGAGGCACCTGCTGCAGCGCCGGAAGCTTCTACACCGGAAGTTTCTACGCCTGAAGCGGAAACACCTCAAGCAGAAGCATAATTATAATAAATTATTTATTCAAAAAAGGCAGCTGATAAAATTCAGTTGCCTTTTTTATTAAAATTAAAAATGATGGAACATTTAAAATATCCAATTGGAAAATTTGAGTTTGGAAAAACATATTCTTCCACTAATAATCAAAAACATATTTCAATTATTGAAAAATTCCCCGAAGAATTGAATAAGCTGGCAGCACAACTTACTACTAAGCAGTTGGAGAAGAGTTATCGCCCAAATGGATGGACGGCCCGCCAAATCATTCATCATATTGCGGATAGTCACATCAATGCTTATATGCGTGTAAAATTGACCATAACGGAAAATGCACCAATTATAAAACCGTATAATCAAGATCTATGGGCGAATTTACCGGATGGTAAAAATGCACCGATAGTAGTTTCATTAACACTTATTGAAGCGATACATGAACGTTGGGTGTATCTATTAAAAACATTATCTGATGCCGATCTTCAACGAAAATACATTCACCCTGAACAAAATCGTGAATTCAAGTTAGATGAAGTATTAGCGCTGTATGCATGGCATGGCAAACAGCATTACGGACATTTAAATATTATTCTCAAAAATGACTAAAGCCGAATGCTTTAATTTGGGATACATTGCCCGTAGAGTTGGAAACAAAGGTGAATTAGCATTTGTTTTAGATGTTGATACTCCTTCCCGTTATCAAAAACTGGAATCTGTTTTTGTGGAGTTAAATCATTCATTGGTTCCATTTTTTATAAAAAAAATTCAACTGCGTGGCAATACCGCCACTGTTATGATTGATGGCATTGATAGTATTGATCGTGCGGAAGAATTAGTGAAATCAGGTCTTTATTTACCATTAAGTTTTTTGCCGCCATTAAATGGGAAGAAATTTTATTTTCATGAACTGCCCGGATTTACTGTTTTTGACACAGCTTACGGCGAAGTTGGGATCATTGAACGGGTTTTAGATTTTCCACAACAAGCAATTTTTCAAATAAAAAAAGGTACGCAGGAAATTTTAATTCCCGCAAATGAAGAATTCATTATCAGGATAGATCGCGATAACAAACGTTTGGAACTCAATGCCCCAGAAGGGTTAATAGATATTTATATTTCTAATAAAGAACCGGACGAATCTGAAAAGGAAACAGATGTTGATTAAGTTATTACAGGTATATATGAAATTTGCAATTTAAATTTTTTGGAACTGCATTCGTAGGAGTAACATATACCGATAAAAAAATAAATGTCCTGCTTACAATTGGAAATGGACTTGATTCTGTTATCCCAGTTTAACCAGTCTCAATTATTCGACCCACATTTTCTTTTATTATATCTATTAACGGACGGTTTTCAATTTTACTGTCCAACCAAGAAATAAAATCAAAAATTTCCATTCCCACTTTTTCATATTTATCTTTTGAAAATTTAACAAATTCTTTTTTAAGATTTTGAAAGGCCTTAATAAGCTCTTGCTGATTAGTTATTGTCGGTAATTCCACACGAAAAAACTTGATAAGGGCTCTTTCGGATTTAAATAAACGTCCTTGTTGCATTAAATAATACTCGGCTGCAGGCGTTAAAGATTCCAGTAATTCAGTATTGCCTAATTCATAATGAATAATAAGTTCTAAAATACGTGAGGAGCAATAAAAATCTACAAGAAGCTCTTTGGGTGTTTCATTAAGCACTTTATTGGACCAATAAAGTGCTTTTTTATAATCTTGCAATCCCATATACATGGTTGAAAAATTACTATAAAGTATAGTAAGCCTTACTTTGGGGATTTCACCTACAAAGTGTTTATATTCTTTTTCAAATTTGTGTAGGATGAGAAGCTCTTCATCAAATTTTCCTAAACGGTCAAGCAGTAAAGTTTCAGCTATGTAAGTACGAGGAAAAACAACCGCTTTTAGTTCAGGGTATTTGTTTAAGAATAAATTAATTTTATCCATCGTTTGGCGAAACTCTTTTTCTTTTAACAACCATGCCTGATCAATAACTAAGTTAATCAACGATTCACAATATCGTTCCTTGTATTCTTTTAAAAACAAACTGTTTTCATTTTGTTCAAAAAGATTAACAGCATTGGAAGAATAGGTGTAAGACTTAGGCCTGTTACGAAGCTGTTTGTAATAAAGGTGATAAATACTGTAAAAATATAATTTAGATAAAAAGCTGGTTGCATTATCAATACTTCTGAGCATTGGGTGACTAAGAAGTTTATCAATCTGTTTCTGCTTCTCTTTATTCTGCACAGTCATACTACTCATAGTTATAGCAGAAAAGTTATCGAGAAGATTACGAAATAGTAATGTGTTCTTTTTTTGATCAAGAGCTGTTGTTTGAGCTATTAAAACGGCTTGAAGCTTGTTTAAGGTTTGCTCATTTTCCCCGCGCGACAGAATAATTTTTCTTTCAAAATTCAAGATTGTACTCAAGCAAGCTAATTCCTCAGTGTTTCTCGCTATTTTTTTTGCTTTCTCTATTATTTTTTCGCAGGAACCATAAAGGGCTTTATCATATAATATATTGATTTCATGAATCATTTGCTGAAGCCCAAAATAGATATCAGGATTAAACGAATCTGCATTTCGCAGAGATTTTATAATCATTTTAAATAAATAATCTTTTGCTACAGGTAATTGTTTGATGAATCGCTCATTTATAAATTTCTGTTTAATCTTTTGTTCATCATATTTTTTCTGACCGGCAATTGCATCAAATAATTTGATGTATTTTTTACCTACATCACTAACATTCTTAGTAAGCCTTTTAAAATAAATTTTTTCGTGCTTGGTAAGTGATTTTATCAACTCAAAAAGCTTGTCAGAATTAGCCATTACTTCTAATAAAGATTAAATTACATAATTGTCCGACTAAAATAGGGAGAGTTCCCGAGCTGTCCTAATCCCCTTATTAGCTAGGCGAACTATAAAAAATAGTTTTGTACTACTAAATTAAGGAAAAAGAGGAAACAATAAAATAAAGTTTATGTTGGAGATGCTGAATATTTTCTATGAATCAGATCTGGAAAGAGCGACAGTAACGTGCTGAGAGTATAACATCTTTCACCGTTTAATCACATTGGAGGAAAAACACCTTGGCACCCATTTATAACCCTTCAAAAAAGATCATTAAAAAGAGCTATAATGTTCTAATAAAATTATTTTTTTGTGATCCTCAATGCGCTTTAATAAAGGGTTTTAATAGTATTTCCATACATTATCATGTGAAGACAATCTAATATATCTACTATAATAGTTTGTTTCCCCCTTTCCATAGGGGTAAATTTAGTAGCCTAATACAAAATGAATCAAATAAAACATCAAAATAAACTGAGAATAAACAAGCAAAAATCTAGCCCATGAAATAGCCATGTGCTGTTGCGCACAAACACCGATGAATTTTTCGTAGCATTGTGTAAACTAAAAACCTATACAATGAAAAAAACGATTCATTACGAACAAATAGTTTCCATCGGTTGTGGCATAGATGTACACAAG
>JBBSPS010000176.1:0-8479 GCA_038258655.1 Bacteroidia bacterium | reverse complement strand
CGAAATTTTACAAATTTTAAGCATATCCATTTTTGATAAAACACCCATAAATCAGCTATTTCAGCAAACTCAATTACAATATTTCAAAGAACAAAATCATAACCAATTGAAAATGTTTGACTTATAACGCAACACTAATGAATAAATATGTAAATTAAAAGTCATAACGATTTATTCGTTATGACTTTTTTTAATAATAAAAGAGATGAAAAGACTATTCGCTTAGATTTTAAAAAACAAACTCTTACCACCCCAATATCCAGGCGAACATTAAAGGCACTACAATAGTAGCATCACTCTCCACAATAAATTTAGGTGTATGAATATCTAATTTTCCCCAGGTAATTTTTTCGTTTGGCACCGCTCCTGAATAAGAACCATAACTTGTTGTTGAGTCTGATATTTGGCAGAAATAACTCCAGAAAGGAACATCTTTCATTTCCATGTCCTGATAAAGCATAGGCACTACACATATTGGAAAATCGCCGGCAATACCGCCACCGATCTGAAAAAATCCAACTCCTTTACCACCTGAATTTTTTGGATACCAATCAGCTAACCAAGCCATGTATTCAATACCTGATTTCATGGTAGAAGCTTTTATTTCTTTTTTAATTACATAAGACGCGAAAATATTTCCCATCGTTGAATCTTCCCAACCAGGCACTACCATTGGTAAATTACGTTCAGCAGCAGCAAGCATCCAGGAATCTTTCGGATCAATTTCATAATATTGTTTAAGTTCACCACTCAATAAAATTTTGTACATATACTCATGCGGAAAAAAGCGTTCGCCTTTGGTATCCGCATCTTTCCATATTTTATGAATGTGTTTTTGTAATCTCCGGAACGCTTCTTCCTCAGGGATACAGGTATCCGTAACGCGGTTGTAATGATTTTCCAACAGGTCCCATTCATCCTGTGGCGACAGGTCACGATAATGGGGCACACGTTTATAATGTGAATGAGCCACCAGGTTCATAATATCTTCTTCCAGATTAGCGCCTGTGCAGGAAATAATATCTACTTTACCCTGGCGGATCATTTCAGCCAGTGATTTCCCTAACTCAGCAGTACTCATCGCGCCTGCCAGTGTGATCATCATTTTACCGCCTTCGGTAAGATGCGTTTCATATCCTTTGGCAGCATCAACCAATGCAGCTGAATTAAAATGTTTATAATGTTTTTCAATAAAATTGGAAATCGGTCCTTTATTCATGGTGTTTGTTTTTATATGGATGGCAAAAATACATTATATGGGCAATATTAAAAATTATTTTTGTTTTCGAAACTTGTGGACTATATAGCGCCTATCAAAAGGTTACATAGTGTTGGTAACTTATTTTAAATTTATTTTTATTTATTACGAAACCGATCGCCTTCAAGTACCGTTAAAAAAACCAAAAATGATCATTAAAATCCGTGTATTATGAAAGCTATACTACAAAAACTATCGGGGGCAGTAAATATTCACATGATTACATTTTGGATAACGCTCGTATTATCTGTTATTTTTTATACTGTAATTTGGTTTATAAAATAACTCCTCAATACATCAGGATTTAATAAATTCCATCACGCATTCAAAAAACTCTTTCGGCTTTTCGGCATGCACCCAATGGCCTGACCCGGCAATAGTTTTAAGCTTACTGTTCGAAAACATATCCTGCATTAAATTCAAATCCTCATCTAAAATATACGTTGATTTTTCACCTCGTATAAAAAGTGTAGGTGTATTACAAATGGTATCACTTGTGATCGCTTCACCTGAATTTTTAATGTATTTAGCGATAATAGTCAAATTAAAACGCCAGGCTAATTCACCATTTTCTTTCCAATACAAATTTTTTAAAAGAAATTGTTTTGTTCCAACATCCGCAATATACCCGGATAAAACAGCTTCCACTTCCTTACGTGTTTGTATCAAATTAAAATCAACTGCCTGCAACGCATCCAATACATTTTGATTGTTTTGAGAATATTGTTTGGGAGCTATATCCACTACAATTAACTTATCTATAAATTCAGGGTGTTGAATAGCGAATTCCATTGCAGTTTTTCCACCCATAGAATGCCCGAGCAGAATTACATTTTGTAACTTATTATCCTTGATCAACTCCAACACATCATCACTCATTGCCTGATAATTCCATACATCACTATGTGGGGAAAGCCCATGGTTACGCTGATCCACAATGTAAACTTCAAAACCACCATCGGCAAATTGTTTGGCAAGCGTATTCCAATTATCACTTTGCCCAAATAAACCGTGCAATATAATTAGTGGTTGACCGCTTCCGTATTTTCTGTAGAATAATTTCATTTTCTTTCTCCCTCTCTTTAAGGAGAGTGCTGGGGTGAGGCTATTTTAACTGTCTCAAATAAAGTTGTATCGCATTTTCCAAACCAAAATATAGAGCATCGGAAATCAGCGCATGTCCAATGGAAACTTCCAATAATCCTTCTACATGTTTTGCAAAAAAATTCAGATTAACTAAACTCAGGTCATGTCCGGCATTAATTCCCAAGCCTAATTCCTTCGCCCGCCTCGCTGCTATAGTGTATGGTTTCACAGCTTGTTCAGGATCTAGTGAATACATTTTCGCGTATTCTTCTGTATACAATTCTATTCTGTCTGCTCCGGTTTCTTTTGCTCCTTCGATCATTTTTAAATCAACATCCACAAAAATAGAAGTACGTATTCCCGCATTTTTAAAAAGAGAAATTGTATCTTTTAAATAATCTTTATTGGCAATCGTATCCCATCCATGATCAGATGTCAGCTGCCCTGTTCCATCCGGCACTAGTGTTACCTGAGCCGGCCTTATTTCCAAAACCAGATCAATAAATTTTTTCTCACGTGGATTTCCTTCAATATTAAATTCGGTACTAAGCAATGGTTTCAAATCCCTTACGTCTTTATATCGTATATGTCTTTCATCAGGACGAGGATGCACTGTAATGCCTTGTGCGCCAAAACGTTCACAATCTACTGCTACCGTCAATAGATCGGGAGTACTGCCTCCGCGTGAATTACGGATCGTAGCAATTTTATTAATATTTACACTTAACTTTGTATCCATAGCTTATTAGGAATAAAGTGTAAAGCTAAAAAATTTGTAAGTTTGTGTAATATGTTTTAGTGTTTATTGTTGTGTGTTGAAACAAATTACCCTGATTGTAGTAAAACAAGTAGAACCCCATATTAAAAATGTTAGCGAAAGACCTTATATCAGACGAGATACCACCTCTCAAAACTTCCGATACCGGATTAATGGCAATTAACTGGATGGATGAGTTTAAAGTGTCGCACCTGCCTATTGTAAAAAAACATGAATATCTGGGACTTCTTTCTGATACGGATGTATTGGATCTGAATATTACCGATCAGGAGATCGGTAAATGTAAATTATCACTTATCCGCCCATTTGTATTTGAGAGTCAGCATATTTATGAAGTAATAAAATTGATCTCCAATTTGAAACTTACTGTGCTACCGGTGTTGAATGAACATGAGCAATATGTTGGATTGATACCCGCCAGGGCCATTTTACAACAGTTCGCTATACTTGCTGCAACCCGTGACCCGGGAGGAATTATTGTCCTTGAAATGAATGTGCATGATTATTCATTGACACAAATAGCACAGATCGTTGAAGGAAATGATGCCAAAGTATTAAGCTGTTATGTGAACTCGCTTGCGGATTCTACAAAAATTGAAGTAACGATAAAGATCAATAAAGAAGATCTTTCTGCGATATTACAAACATTTTATCGTTACAATTATAATATAAAAGCATCGTTCCATCAAAGTGAATTTTCGGATGATATGAAAAACCGTTTCGATTCATTTATGAATTATATTAATATTTGATACCCCTCTCCACATTTATCCAAAAAAGGAGAGAGATTTAATTAGTATGAAATGAAAATAGCAATTTACGGGCGTTCTACCAATGATAATACTTCTGAACACATTCAATTGTTGTTTCAAAAACTCAACGAATGCAAAGCTGAACTACTTATTTATGAACCCTTTTATCATTTTCTTAAACAAAAATTACAAATTAATAGTTCCGCTAAAACATTTAATTCCCATACCGATATAAATGGCAAAGTGGATTACATGTTAAGTGTTGGCGGTGATGGTACCTTCCTGGAAACCCTTGCATTTGTTCGTAATTCAGGCATTCCTATTTTGGGAATAAATACCGGCAGACTGGGTTTTTTAGCTAACGTAGCGAAAACCGAAATAAATAGTGCGATCGATACGTTGTCACAAAAAAAATATAGCATTGAAAAGCGCACGTTGTTAAGCCTTGCAGCGCCGATTAATTTATTTGGCGAAGTAAATTATGGTTTGAATGAGTTAACGCTTTTAAAAAAGGATTCATCCTCAATGATCACTATCCATACATATATTAATGGTGATTATCTCAATTCATATTTTGCCGATGGATTGATAATAGCTACACCAACCGGTTCCACAGCATATTCATTAAGTTGTGGAGGGCCTTTAGTGATGCCAGGCTCACAAAATTTTGTTATCACTCCTATTGCACCACATAATTTAAATGTACGCCCTTTAGTAATTTCTGATAGCAGCGTGATTACACTTAAAGTGGAAGGACGTAGCAGCCATTACCTTGTATCACTTGACTCCCGCAGCGAAGTAATTGACGCCTCTATTGAACTTAAAATACAAAAAGCGGATTTTTACGCCAACCTGATTCAATTAGAAAATCAGAATTTTTTTAATACCATGCGCAATAAATTATTATGGGGATTGGATAAACGAAATTAATAAAGGTGAATTTTATATTTTTCCTCCCAGAATACAGGTTTTTTTGTACTGTTTTATGTTACCTGATAAATCAATTACCTCCATATAGATAATATAAATTCCGATCCGCGATTTTTCGCGTTCCTCATTAATACCATCCCAACTAAATGTTCCGCTTGTACCTAATAATTGATTGCGTACCAACGATTTTACCCCAAGCCCTTTGCTATCATATATGGTAATATTAGCAATAGATCCGGGAGCGTCCAACTGATAATTGATATTTACAATATCGTTTATTCCATCTTCATCCGGAGAGAATATCTCCGGTTTTATTTCAATGGTATTGTCTGTTTCCTTTGTAGAACTGTATTGTGAATTTTTGTAGGCCGGTGTCGCAAAACCGACCGACTCCGCTGCCGAATGCCAATTGGTTCGGTCCTGCGTTGAACGGTCAAAATTAACTCGTTCCAAGGAAATACCTTTTGTATCATTCAACAAGGCGAAATGCATATCAGGATAATATTTAAACAGATCAATAATGGTTGTACCTGCTGCCAGGCAAACCGTTCCTCCTGAAATATTCATTGACGGCAGATTACCGATATCTAAAAACCCATTGGGATTAGTGGTATGATATTGACTTTTTATGGCAAACTGATTTTCACTCAACACTAAATGTTCCTGTGGATAAATGAAATAGCTATTGGCGGATATATTGGAAATGCTCATTAATACATTATTAATAGTATCATATTGTGAAATGGTAATTGTTTTAAGGTCAATTGCTTTTTGTGAACGGTTATAAATTTCCACAAAATCTACACCTCCGGTTTTAGGATCAAACAAAATTTCGTTGATCACAATATCCAATGGCTTGATACGGTAATAAGAAAAAGTAATACTTGCTGATACAACTGCATTATTACTAAAATCCTGAACATTGCTAACAGTGAGTGTATAAGTAAACTCACTAACAAAAGAGTTTGCGAATGTCAAATGAACTAAACTAAAATTTCCGGCATCACGTGTAACAGCAGTGGGATTTTCTAAACCATTGTCGGCACTGTAATTATTGAGAAGTTGTGAGGTAGTTAAATCAACATTTTCATCAAACAAAACATCAACCTGGGTACTTGAAATAACGCTTGACGAAAAGATAGACGGCGCTTTAGTATCAACGATTATCGGCCCGACATAAAAGTCAGCAAAATAAAATTTAGTGGCATTGCTTGCTGTATAAACAGTAGCTATACCAAAATACTTTGTATTCGCATAGGTATTATCAGTTCCCGAAGCTTCCAATACATAAGCTGTTCCGCCTGTAGCATCCATGTATAAATTCCAGTTTCCTGATGCATCGCGTGTTACTTTTATACCAACTGCGAATGATGCGGCAATTTGCGCATTTGTGCCGCGTGCCACTGAAGTACTTGTTAAACCTGACTGACGAAATAATTCCACCGCATCCAGACTTCCTGCTTCACCAAATTGTAAATAATATCCATTCAACGAAGCTTCTAAATTTGTCTGGTCAGAAACTAAATACACTCTTCCATAATTGCTTGATGATGGGGCAAAAGATTGTTTAATATAAAACCGCCATTCTGTATTATTTAAAGATGTAATAGCATTTTGTACTGAAAGATAACTTGCGCCGGCGAGCGTATTATTTAATTGTAATTGTTGAGATGCGTTAACTGTAAATTCAGGCGCATCACCGGTCCAGGCAGGATTAGAAGTAAAATCGCCATCAGTAAAATTATCGACCACCTGCGCTGAAGAAAATGAAGTGCTGAATAGGAAAAATAAAAAATGAAAACGCATAAGTTTTTCCTATTGAATTTTCGGCAAATGTAAATTAATAAAAACATTACGCAAAATTTATTTTATCGCTGATTTCGCTAATCACCATGGATATATCTGTTTATTGCAATCTTAAAACTTACACCTATCTTTGTAAGGTATTTTTGTTGCAACACTTTTAATATGATCTTACAAACTACCAACTTCGAACTACAAACTCTCTTAAAACGTGCGTTAAATTTTGAATTTTTATCAGCGGAGGAAGGTATTTATTTATTTAAAAATGCCGCTACAGCCGATCTGATGTTTGTCGCAAATGAACTCCGGAAAATTCAAAAACCGGATGGAAAAGTTACTTGGCAGATTGATCGGAATGTTAATACTACCAATGTCTGTATCGCTAATTGCAAGTTCTGTAATTTCTATCGTATCCCCGGCCATAAAGATGCATACATCACCGATATAGAAACTTACAAAAAGAAAATAGAAGAAACATTTCATTATGGTGGCGACCAGCTTTTATTGCAAGGGGGCCATCATCCCGAATTGGGTTTAAAATTTTATGTTGACCTTTTTAAAGAATTAAAAAAACTGTATCCAAGTTTAAAGCTTCATGCTTTAGGGCCGCCGGAAATAGCGCACATTACTAAACTTGAAAAATCAACACATACTGAAGTTTTGAAATCGCTGAAGGCTGCGGGAATGGATAGTTTGCCGGGTGCAGGCGCCGAAATTTTAAATGACCGTGTACGCAGGTTGATCTCCAAAGGAAAATGTACCGGCCGTGAATGGCTGGATGTAATGCGTGCCGCACACCAATTAAATATTACCACATCCGCTACCATGATGTTTGGACATATTGAAACCATTGAAGAACGTTTCGAACATCTGGTATTGATACGTGATGTGCAAAGTGAAAAGCCAAAAGATGCAAAGGGCTTTTTAGCCTTTATCCCATGGTCTTTTCAGGATGATGGTACATTATTAAAACGTCATAAAGGAATTACCAATACGGTTACAGGCGATGAATATATCCGAATGATCGCGATGAGCCGCATTATGTTGCCGAACATAATTAACATACAAGCCAGTTGGTTAACCGTTGGTAAAGATGTCGCCAAACTTTGTTTACATGCAGGTGCCAATGATTTCGGAAGCATCATGATAGAAGAAAACGTAGTTTCCGCAGCAGGTGCTCCTCATCGCTTTACTGCTAAAGGAATACAGGAAGCAATTGTAGAGGCAGGATTTGAACCCCAATTACGCACCCAACAATATACATACCGCGAATTGCCTGCTAATATGGTGGAACAGGTGATTAATTATTAATTCTATACCCCGCAAAGTAGTTGTGTGGTACTAAAATAAAGCTATTTTTTGAAAACAATAAAGCCCTCTTGTCTTAAAAGCAAGAGGGCTTTATTGTTCAAACAAATACCACAGAAGGCACTAAATAATTTATTTTAACAACTTCGAAATAATTTTCGTAATTTAGAGTTCTTTTTGAAACAACATTTAATAGGCTTGACAATGAACAAACCTTTGTTTACAGTTTTTCTTTTTGTTTGTACACTGGTTTCCTCCTCTTGTATTAAAGAAAAAAGTTACCCTACAACACCTGCAATTAACTTCAAAAGTTTTACAAATTTTGGTTTGGATTCCGCTAATATTATAATCAGCTTTACGGATGGTGATGGTGGTATCCATGGCCACATCCTGCTGAATGTCTTCCGGCAACTCCTCCCGAATCTGCTCTACGCGCTTGAATGCCTCATCAACAATATTGATGTAATTGGCCCCGGGTTGTGTCTGCATGGCAATACCTATCATCGGTATGACTCCGTTACCCCGAAGGATGGAGCGCTCGTTTTCCGCTTCCAGCCTGGCGCT
>JBBSPS010000175.1:0-8528 GCA_038258655.1 Bacteroidia bacterium | reverse complement strand
TTTTATAATTTTCCACTGGGCATCGGTAAGGTTTGTTTCATACATGTACATAGAGTTTTGGTATACCCTAAGTAAATCAGTATGTTAATTACTTTTCGATGCCCTTTATAATTTTTATCAAATGAATTTTAAACAGTCTCTAATTAAAAAGAGTTTAAGAGTTATATGAATTATTTATTGTGGATAATTTTTAGTATTTTTGAATAAATCCATCTAACTAATAAACTACAAAATGAAAAAAATACTACCACTTATAGTAATTGCTCTCATTTGCTTAAAAGCTAATAGTCAATGTACAATTGCGGATCAAACCGTAACTGCTACACAAACTAAATTTTGCCCTTCCGGAGGTTCTACAACAATTACTACGGGAAGCTCCGAAACAGGATTGAGTTATTACTTGATAAATAATGCCAACAATGCTATAATTGATGGCCCGGTTGCAGGAACAGGTACTGGTATTTCTTTAAATACAGGTACTATTACCACCACCACTATTTATAATATTCGTGCGGCTAAACCTTCAGGCGGTTTAAAATTTGATGGGGTTAATCAGTATGTTAGTGTCCCGTTGAGTAATTCCCCTCTAACAAATTATACTTATGAAGTATGGTTTAAGACAACCGATCAACAGGCACGTATTTCTAGTATGAGATCACCTGACTTAGGGAGTGACCATGACAGATCATTGTATTTAGAAAATGGAAATATTACACATTATTTATTCAATACAGAGTTTATAGCTTCGAGTGGTCAAAATTACGCTGATGGCAAATGGCACTTTGTAGCTGTTGTTCTTAAAAGTGGAGTTGGACAAAAAATTTATATGGATGGCACTTTAGTGGCTTCCGGTGTTAAAGGGGAATCTGATTATACTTGGGGTACATTTTTAGACATCGGATACGCGGGAGCATATTTTTCTGGTCAATTGGATGAAATAAAACTATGGAATTATGCAAAAACCCCTGCTGAAATTCATACAGATATGTCACTGTGTGCTACAGGTACAGAAACAGCGCTTTTGCTGTCTTATAACTTTGAAGATGGTACTGGAAGTTCTATATTATCAGATAAAACTGCAAATGCTAATAACGGTACATTATACAATTTTAATACAGCAACTGATTGGGTAGGAGGGATAGAGAATTGTTCTTCTTGTACCATGTTGATGACAACAACAGCAACAGTTACAATTGAAGATGTAACTGCTCCGGTTGCTGATGTTACTACTTTAGCGGATATAACAGGAGTGTGTTCAGTAACTGTTTCTACTAAACCAACAGCCACAGATAATTGCGCAGGCTCCTTAACCGCCACTACTCCAGATCCATTAACATACACTACCCAAGGGACTTTTACAATTAATTGGACATACAATGATTTAAATGGTAATACTTCTACCCAAACACAAAAAGTAATAGTAAAGGATGTAACTGCTCCAGTTGCTGATGTTGTAACCTTAGCGGATATAACAGGAGTTTGTTCAGTAACTGTTTCTACTAAACCAACAGCTACAGATAATTGCGCTGGTGCAATAGTGGGAATAACCACAGATCCTTTAACATACACATTACAAGGTAATTACATAATTACCTGGACTTACGCTGATGGAAACGGTAACACTTCTACTCAATCACAAAATATACTAGTAAAGGATGTAACGGCACCGGTTGCAGATATTTCAAGTTTACCTGACGTAACAGGCGAATGTACAGCAACAGCATCACTACCAACAGCCTCAGATAATTGTGCAGGTTCTGTAACAGGAGTTACCGTAAATCCGAAAACCTATACTGCTCAAGGTAATTATACGATCAATTGGATTTACGATGATGGAAATGGTAACACTAGTACCCAAACACAAAATGTAATTATAAAGGATGTAACCAGTCCGGTTGTGGATGTTGCTAATTTAGTTGATATAACAGGTGTGTGTGCTGTAACAGTATTATCTACACCAACAGCAACTGATAATTGCGCAGGCAAAATAACGGGAGCTACTTCAGACGCATTAACCTATAACACAGTAGGTACGCATGTAATCACTTGGACCTATGATGATGGGAATGGTACAACTCCAACCACTCAAACTCAAAAAATAATTGTTAGCGCTGTTGATACTTCCTTATCAATAACAGGCGTAACTATTACAGCTAACGCAATAGGCGCTACTTATGAGTGGATTGATTGTGGTTCAAATACAGTTATTGCGGGAGAAACCTCTCAAAGTTTCACAGCAACCTCTTCAGGTTTATACGCTCTTCAGATCACTGAAAATGGATGTATAGGTAGATCGGCTTGTTACAATATAATAAGCACAGGGATCGCTAAAGCAGCTATTAAATATGATGTTTCAGTCTATCCCAATCCCACATCAGGATTAGTAACAATTGATCTACATGGAATAGTCTCCGGTAAAATAGTTGTTAAGGATATTGTAGGCAGGGTATTAATTTCGCAAGAAATACAAGCTCAACAAATGGCCGTTGACCTTTCCATATTTGCTAATGGAATGTTCTTTGTTACTATTGGAACACCTTCATCTAGTCAGCTATTTAAGATCATTAAAAATTAATATTTTTTTTAAAATGCTAATGCAAAATTCCATCCGTTTCGGATGGTTTTTTTGTTTTATCAATACACATAAATTTTTTCTTTCGCTTTTTCTTTAATAATATCCTGCACGGAACGCCTTTCAATTTTACTTTCCAACCACGAAATAATATCAAAATAGAGGAACACACGTTTCTCAAATTTATTTTTTTCGAGCAATTGCATTTGCTCTTTTAATAAAATAAATCCTTGTTTTATAGTACGTTCACTGCTATCCATTAAAATACGTTTCAGGAAATCAAGAATATATTTTTGATAAATGGTTAGGTCACCTTTTTTGGTAAAATAACGAAAGGTTGATTTGATATTCGATTCTACGAGATCACCATTTCCTAATTCAAAATGACTGATCAATGATAGAATGCGCGCAAACGAATGGATATCTTCTCGCAATTTTATTTCACGCTCATTGGTTATTTTATTGAACCATTTTAATCCTGTTTTATAATTGCCGCTTCCGAAATATAAACAAGCGATCTTATAATACAAAAGCAAAATAGAATGTTTATCCAGTTTGGGTATGAACTTGTACAACTCACCTTCCAGCCTTGCGACAATGCGTGTTCCTGATTTAAATTCCCCCAACATAAAATGCCGGTTGATCTCATGAATATAAATGGCTTTGAATAAATTAAGGTTGATATTTTCAGTAAGTATTAAGTTTTTATCACGTTTTAATGCGATCAGTTTTTTTTGCGTTTCCGCGAATTCGTTGTATTTATATAACTTGCTTTGCACAGCCAAAAAACTGTTCAACGCTTTTATATACATTTCCAATTTATGTTTTTTCATTTCCGGTTGTGTGTCGAACAACGCAACCCATTTTTTTGCATATAAGTATCCATTTTTAAAATCCTGCGTAAAAAAATAATACCCTACAAAAGAATTGTACAGGTATAGCTTTTCTTGGAACGACAACTTTTTTTCATTATATTTTGGTAAGCTCGAATTAAAAAATCGGGTTACTTTTTCCAGATCTTTTTTGGTTTTGATAAAACCTGTTTGTACATAATAAGAATTAAGTTTTAACGATAAATTTGAAAAAATATTACTGTTTTTAATACTTTCGGCGGCATGTTCGGTTTCGTTTACAACAAAGATCACCCGTTGTTCATTTCCTACATCTATTGTTTTAGGGATCACTAATTTTTCCAACTCTAAAATTTCCAGCAGTAATATGGAACGATCGTTTTCAATGGCCATTTTTTTTGCCTTATCAATCATCTTTACACATTCTTTATACAAACATTTATTGTATAAAATACGGGCGTAGTCAAGCAATTCAACTATTTTGATCTCTTCCGAATTATTACTGTTACATAGTTTTAATGTTTTTAACAGTTGATAATATAAATGAGCTTTTAAATTGGATAGTTGTTTTGGATTTAAACTCTTTTCACGAGCGAGAATTTTATCTTCATCATATTGTTTTTGTTTGTCAATAGCATCAAATAATACAATGAATTTTTTGTCTTCGCTGTTACTTAATCGGGAAACATATAATTTGAAAAATCGCTTTTCACCTTTAGATAAGGTCTTAACTAAGTTAAATAAACTATCTGATTTTATTTTAGACATCGTACTTTATAATTATTATTTTTCAATACCAACAGTACATGTAGCAAATATAAGTAATAAATAGATAGTTTAGGTATCGTACCATTTTTTAATTTTAAATTCATATACAATTACTCATAATCTACTTTTGAATAAATAAAACATAAAAAGATGAATAATACAGTTCAGATTTTTGACACCACTCTGCGTGATGGTGAACAAGTTCCGGGATGTAAGTTAAACACCGAAGAAAAAGTTAAAGTAGCTAAAAAACTCGAAGAACTTGGCGTAGATATTATTGAGGCAGGGTTTCCTATATCCAGCCCAGGTGATTTTAATTCTGTTATCGCTATTTCAAAAGCAGTTACAAATCCAACCATATGTGCGCTTACGCGTGCTGTAAAAGGAGATATTGATTGCGCTGTTAATTCATTGGCGTATGCGAAACATAAACGCATTCATACTGGTATTGGCGCTTCGGATAATCACATCCTGCATAAATTTAAAAGCTCGAGAGAAAAAGTATTGGAACAAGGAGTGGAAGCTGTTAAATATGCGAAAAAATTTGTAGAAGATATTGAGTTTTATGCTGAAGATGCGGGGAGGGCTGATCTTCCTTTTTTAACGCAATTAATTGAAGCTGTTATTGCAGCGGGTGCTACAGTAGTAAATATTCCTGATACTACAGGATATTGTTTGCCATCTGAATATGGAGCTAAAATAAAATATTTAGTGGACAATGTTAAAAATATTCACAAAGCGACAATATCAGCTCATTGCCATAACGATTTAGGATTGGCTACAGCTAACGCTATTTCAGGAGTAATCAATGGAGCTCGTCAGATCGAATGTACGATAAATGGTATCGGCGAAAGAGCCGGAAATACTGCGCTTGAAGAAGTTGTAATGGTTTTAAAAAGCCACCAGGAACTTGGACTTACAACGAATATAAATACAAAAAAAATATTTGAATTGAGTCAGTTTGTTTCTGATCTGATGGGGATGCCCGTACAACCAAACAAAGCAATAGTTGGGGCAAATGCGTTTGCTCATTCATCAGGGATTCATCAGGATGGAATGATCAAAAATCGTTCAACATACGAAATAATTGATCCAAGCGATGTTGGTGTAAGTGATTCAAGTATTGTTCTTACGGCAAGAAGTGGAAGAGCAGCATTGCGTTTCCGTATGGAATTGTTGGGTTATGAAGTCAGCAGAGAAGCGATCAGTGAAATTTATCCTTCTTTTTTAGCAATGGCTGATAAAAAGAAAGAAATAAATGATTTAGATTTGGCAGTATTGGCACAACAAATTCAATTAGTTCCGGTTAAAAAATAATTTATAAAAATTAAAATGAGTAAAACACTATTTGAAAAGATTTGGGATGCACACCAGGTATGTGCTGTTGATGAAAATATTTCTGTTATGTACATCGACAAACATTTGATCCATGAAGTAACCAGTCCGCAGGCATTTGCAGGTATTGAAAAAAGAGGCGTTCCATTATTTCGCCCTCAAAATACAATTGCTACGGCTGATCACAATGTTCCTACTAAAGATCAGCATTTACCAATTAAGGAAGAACTATCACGTTTACAAGTAGAAATGCTTACAAAAAATTGCGCAAAGCATAAAGTAGAATTGTATGGATTGGGGCATCCATTCCAAGGAATTGTACACGTAATAGGGCCTGAACTTGGTATTACATTGCCGGGAATGACGATAGTTTGCGGTGATAGCCACACATCCACACATGGAGCTTTTGGTTCTATCGCATTTGGTATTGGTACAAGTGAAGTGGAGCAGGTATTTGCCACGCAATGTTTATTGCAAAGCAAGCCCAAGACAATGAAAATTGAAATCAATGGGAAATTAAAGAATGGTGTTCTTTCAAAAGATATTGTTTTGTATGTACTCTCAAAAATTTCAGCAAGTGGCGCAACAGGTTATTTTATTGAATTTGCAGGTGATGCGATTACCTTACTTTCAATGGAAGCACGTATGACCATTTGTAATATGAGCATTGAGATGGGAGCAAGAGGAGGGTTGATCGCCCCGGATGAAACAACCTTCGCATATATCAAAGGAAGAAAATTTGCACCGCAAGGCGATAAATTTGATACAGCAGTTGCATATTGGAAAACATTGTTTTCTGATAAAGATGCTACGTTTGATAAAACTCACCAGTTTGATGCCGCGGATATTGAACCGATGATCACCTACGGAACAAACCCTGGAATGGGAATAAAAATATCTGAAACTATTCCTTCTGAAAATAAGATCACAGAACCTTCCGCGAAAGCTTCATTTGCTAAATCATTAAACTATATGGGTTTTAAATCCGATGAAAAACTGATCGGCAAAAAAATAAATTATATTTTTATTGGAAGCTGTACCAATTCACGTATTGAAGATTTACGATTGGTTGCTGCATTTGTAAAGGGAAAACAAAAAGCCAGTAATGTTCATGCGTTTATTGTTCCCGGATCAAAGCAGGTGGAGCAACAAGCTATTAAAGAAGGACTTGATGTGATACTGAAAAATGCAGGATTCGAATTGCGTGAACCCGGCTGTTCCGCTTGTCTTGGAATGAATGAAGATAAAATACCTACTGGCGAATATTGCATCTCTACATCTAACAGAAATTTTGAAGGGCGACAAGGCCCCGGTGCAAGAACATTGTTAGCGAGCCCTTTAACAGCAGCAGCAGCAGCTATTACAGGATGCATTACAGATATAAGAACATTGTTGAATTAGCTTGAGTAGTGTGAAAAATATATTTTTAATTTAGTACTTCACACACAATCTCCTCTCCTTTGGAGAGGGGTAGGGGTGAGGTCTTACGAGCAACATTTATAATTTTATTTTTAATATAAAAATGGAAAAAATTAAAACAATCACGTCCACTATTGTTCCAATGAACATTGCGGATATAGACACTGATCAGATAATTCCTGCCCGTTTTTTAAAAGCGACTACACGCGAAGGATTTGGAAAAAATTTATTTTGCGACTGGAGATATGACTCAAGTAATAAACCCAAGACCGATTTTATTTTAAATAATTCTGATTACAAGGGAAGTATTTTAGTTGCAGGAAAAAACTTCGGTTGCGGAAGTAGCCGAGAGCATGCAGCTTGGGCATTGCATGATTATGGATTCCGAGTGGTGATCTCCAGTTTTTTTGCTGATATTTTTAAAAACAATGCATTGAATAATGGCATTCTTCCAATACAGGTTACACAAGAAAATTTGGATGTTGTTTTTGCACAGGTAAATAAAAATAAAAATACCAAGATGATGGTAAACCTGTTGGAACAATACATTGAGATGCCTGAAATTAATTTTAAACAATCTTTTGAGATTAATCAATACAAGAAAAATTGTTTAATAAATGGATATGATGATATTGATTACCTGTTGAGTATTAAAGATAAAATTGAAACATACGAAAAGAGCAGCAAATACATAGAGCTTGTTAAATAATACCTTACCCTTAATCCCTCTCCGAAGTACAGGGGCGATAAGTGAGTGATACAATAAATAAAATAAGATAAGTGTAAATCATAAAAATCTGTGTCATCAGCGTTCGATCACGCACATATTAAATTAGATAGTAGATATGAAAAAAAAAATTGCGGTATTACCCGGTGATGGTATAGGTCCGGAAGTAACAAAACAAGCCATACTTGTTTTAAAAGCGATCGCTAAATGTTTCAATCACACATTTGAATTTGAAGAAGCGTTGATTGGTGCAGCCGCAATTGATGCCACAGGAAATCCATTTCCGGAGGAAACATTAAAGCTTTGTAAAAGTGCTGACGCTATTTTGTTTGGCGCTATCGGCCATCCGAAATATGATAACGACCCGACAGCGAAAGTTCGTCCAGAGCAAGGTTTGCTTGCGATGCGCAAAGCATTAAATTTGTTCAGTAATATACGTCCTGTAAAAAGTTATGAAAATTTGGCAGGCGCTTCGCCTCTTAAACAGGAACTTATCGAAGGCGTTGATTTTGTTGTTTTCCGTGAGCTTACGGGCGGGATTTATTTCGGAGATAAAGGAAGAAATGAAAAAAGAGATACTGCATTTGATGTATGTTCATACAGTACAGAAGAAATTTTACGAATTACAAAATTAGCTTTTGAAGCAGCCAAAACAAGAAGAAAAAAAGTAACGTTGGTTGATAAGGCCAACGTATTGGAAACATCCCGTTTGTGGAGGGAAGTAGTTCAGAAGTATGCGAAACAATTCCCAGAAATTGAACTAGAATTAATGTTTGTGGATAATGCTGCGATGAAAATTATTCAGCAACCAAAGCATTTTGACGTGATACTTACTGAAAATATGTTTGGTGATATT
>JBBSPS010000174.1:0-8566 GCA_038258655.1 Bacteroidia bacterium | reverse complement strand
TCTTTCAGTTCAATACCATTTGTAATATCAATTTCACCATCAAAAATGTTAAGTAATTTATCCGATACTTTTTTGATGATCTTTTTAACTTGCTTACTTGGCAGGCTGGTTACTTGTTCTGAAAGAACAGAATTCAATAATTTTTTTACATTTTCATCATCCGAAATTTTGTGAATTAGTAAATTGTTATAATTCTCAATTTGATTTTCGTGAGCAGTTATTTGTTGGTTTAGTTTATCAAGGCGCAATTCCAAATGTTTGCTCGATAATTTTTGACTTTCAATAGTAGTGATTCGGGTTTCAATATCCTTACGGTCCTTATCTAAATTTTTTAAAGATTCTTTTAAGAATTCAATCGTTTCAAATTTATTTACTTCATCCAGGTCATTTTGTTTTTCAACTAATAAATTTGTTTTGTTTTTAATGTCCGAATTTTTTTCACCAATACGGGAAGCAAAGTCAAGTTCCTTAGGTTTTAAAATTTCGTTGATCTCATTTTGAATGGAAGCAATGTTCTTGGATTTATCAATGGTAGTAAGCTCCAACTCAGGAATAGCTGTAGTGTATGCATTATTGAATGCAAATAATAATTCACTTACAATTTTTGTTTTTGAATTGTACACTTTTACCAATTCACGGAACTCAAGGAAATCAGTACGAACAGATTTAACACTTTTAATTTCTTCATTGATACGAAGAAGATCAATGATATCCTTTTTGTTTTTTTGAGAAAAATTTAAGCCTTCATTTTCGCGATTATCGGAAATAATTAATGATTCCTTTAATGTTTTATTAGTAATCAGTTTAGAGTTGATCAAGTAACGATATACTTTAGAGAAGTTGTTGCTCAAGCCATCCGCTTTCACTGTATCTTCGAGCCAAACAACCGCGTTGTTCTTTGTTCCGCGGTGGTATACAGAGTTAAATACATCGGTTTTTGTACTGAATTTGCTATGTACAATTCCTTTCGCGATAAGTTTGCCAAGCACTTCATCAAAGTTAAGCAAGCGTTGGTGAGCGCCTTCTGTTTCAAAGAAATAATCTTCGTCATATTCACTGTCTATTTTATAATACTCAAGTTCCCCGTCAGTATTACGTTTAACAAGGATGCAATAGTAACCCAGTTTATTTATTTCAAACACCAGGAAGCTTTTGTTATGAGTAGGAAAATAGTGGTGAATTGTTTCTTTATCGCCTTTACGCTGACCACTGAACGACATTTTTTGTCCATCAACAACAAACAAAAAGTTCAAGGCGTAAATCAAAGTACTTTTCCCGATATTATTTGGCCCTACTAATTGCATAGAATCGCAATTGTCAAGTTTTAGTTCGGCTTTGCCGTAACCTTTCGAGTTAATTAGAGAAATTCGTGTAAGCATTGTTTTTTAGTTTCAAAATGGGTTTGTTCTCCAAATATAGTTAATGGAATAGCGTGTTTTGTATCTGAACTCTATGTAAAATGATTGTTAATAGCAAGCCCTTGTAATTAGGGGAGATCAGAGGGTTGCTGTTGAAAAATATAAAGTTTTTAAAAGTTATTAAAAGGTATAGGAATTATTGTTAAAATGTATTTAAAATTTACCGAAAAGAAGTAAAAAAATATCTTAATTCATGTTTTAAATAACACTTTCTTTGTATATGTCTATTTTTATCACGTCACTTAATTCAGGAAGTAATGGCAATTGCTATTTCATAGGCAATGATAGCGAAGCTGTATTAGTGGATGTAGGTATATCCTGCCGGGAAATTGAAAAACGTATGGCACGTTTACAATTATCTATTCAGAAAGTAAAAGCGATATTTATCTCTCATGAACACGCTGATCATATTAGAGGTGTTGTTGTATTGGCAAGGAAATACAGTTTGCCTGTTTATATTACAACAGCCACTTTAAAAAATAGCCCTATAAGTTTAGAAAAACATCTAGTGCGAATTTTTAATGCTGATGAGCCTATTGTTATTGGTGGATTAGCTATTACTGCCTTCTCAAAAAATCATGATGCCATTGATCCGCATAGTTTTATAATTGAATGTAATGGAATAAAAATTGGAGTGCTTACAGATATAGGTGCACTTTGCGATCGAGTGGTGCATTATTTTAAACAGTGCCACGCAGCTTTCCTGGAAGCTAATTATGATGATGAACTATTAGAAAATGGCAGGTATCCTTTTTATTTAAAGAAGCGCATTCGTGGTGGCAAAGGGCACTTATCCAACAAACAAGCATTGGAGCTTTTTATAACACATAAACCTACGTTTATGAGCCATTTATTTTTGTCCCATCTTTCCAGGGATAATAATTCTCCTGAGCTGGTAGAAAAATTATTTTCGAAACATGCTAAAAAAACAACAATTGTTGTGGCATCACGCTATAATGAAACAGCTGTTTTCCACATCAGGAAAACCAATTCAATAAATAAAATAAGTAACACAGAAGTGTACACTATGCAATCAGCGCAGATGTCCCTGTTTTAATAATAGCCTTAAAACTTAAACACAAGTCCAAGTTGTGCGGGAGTAGTGGCCCAACCTGCTTCTACAAACAAACCAATATTATCTTTTACCATAAAACGCAAACCTGCGGTAAATTGATAATCAAAATCCAAAACAGTTTGTTTCTGCTGCGTATTTACCGAGGGATTAGGATTGGTATCAGTATATTTATTAAGAGTATAAAGATATCCTAATCCAACACCGGCATATAAATCTAGCTTTTCACCGATAGGAAAATGTCCGTTTAACCTGCCATAAAAACCAAATACCTTACTTTTTATAGTTCGTTGATAACGCAATGTATTGCTGTCGTCATATTTATAGGTAACGGATGCACTTGAATATTCTAAATTTAAACCTATTCCAAAATATTTATGGAGGCCATGTTCAAACTTCAACACACCGGTACCATAATTATTAAATTTATAATCAATGTATTTTCTATAATCCCTATTAAAATCATTTTTTATTCTTTCGCTTGGGGGGATAACAAATACAATAAATATGAGGTTGGTACCGTCATCAAATGCCTGAGAAAAAACATTGCTTGAAAAAACAATAGAAATAATAATTACTGCTATTAATGATTGAATTTTTTTCATGTTTATTTTTTTTAGTTAAATCAAAGGTAATGATTACTAAATTTTAATGCAAATGATTTTAAATACAACGATATAAAGATGAAAATATTTTACATTTGATTTTATTCCCTTTGAAGTTGTCAGAAATTGAATCAAAAAATACCTCGAAACGCTTTTCATACCTATGATTGATATGATTTTCAACTTTAAAAGTGTTTTAAAGTATTTTTAATAGCAATAACTGATAATTACCTATTTATGCTCAAAGATCAAATCAAGTTTAAACAACTTCTTTAATTTATTTCAATGAACGGATGCGAACCTCTACTTTTTTATTTTTCGATAAAAGTGTTTTTAATTTTTCAATATCCGAATCACCAAAGTGATAAGGATAAAATATTTTTGGGTTAAATGAATTCACTGCCTCGGCAACTTGTTCAGGTGTCATAGTGTACGGTTGGTTCATGGGCAGAAAAGCAATATTAATATTTTTTAATGCAGCCATTTCCGGAGTATTTTCAGTATCGCCTGCAACATAAATTCGTTTACCACCAAAAGTTAGTATGTAACCATTGTCTCTGCCTTTTGGATGGAATTTTTCATTGCCCAGTGTTGTATTATAAGCCGGTATAGCTTCAATCTGGATATTATTAATTGTTTTTTTTTCACTGTTTTTCATCACTGTTCCTTGTTTTAGTTTATCAAAAGAAGCCTGTGGAAGTTCTATTTGCGTACCATTTTTAAAAACTTTTGAAATAGCGGTGGAATCTAAATGATCGGAATGATGATGTGTGATGAGAATAATATCGGCTTTTGGAAGTGTTGCGTAATCTGCATACAACATGCTTGGATCGGCATAAACTATAACCCCATTAAAATCAAACATCAAAGACGCATGGCCAATAAAATAAATTATCACTTTTCCGGAAGAGGTTGGAAACGAATCTTTTTCAAATTTTTTAATTTGTGCGGAAGAATGAAAGACCGTTGCAATAATAATAAAACAAGTAATAATGGTATTTTTCATGTGAGTTATTTTTAGTTCGCTCAAAAATATAAAAAAAAGAAGGACTTAGGATTACTTTAATTTTAGCGATTCATTTTGCTTGATGCACCACTTATCCTCTAAATTTTGCCTTTCTTGTAATTTCTGCCCCAAATATTACTAAAAATTGCGTTCGACTTTCCAAATAAAATAATAATTTATTTTAAAAAAATATTACCTTCGCCCATTCAAAATATTACTATCTAAAAATCATATGAAAATCAAAAAAATAATTACCAGTGTATTAAGCTGCTTGTTTATTAGTATTGTTACAGCTCAACCGCAACTGCTAGAAAAGGTAGAAGCTAAACCGGATAAAGTAGTGATCCCTTATGAAAGATGGAAGCTGTCAAATGGCTTGATCGTTTTATTACACGAAGATCATTCTGACCCGTTGATAGATCTAACAGTTACATACAAAGTTGGTTCAAGCCGTGAAAGCCTTGGAAAATCAGGGTTTGCCCACTTTTTTGAACACATGATGTTTCAGGGATCAAAACATATAGCTGATGAAGAACATTTTAAAATAGTGCAAACAGCAGGCGGAAATAATAATGGGAATACAGAAAGAGATAAAACCGTTTACTTTGAAACAATGCCTTCTAATTACCTCGAAACAGCTTTGTACTTAGAGTCCGATAGAATGGGATTTTTGCTTGATTCATTAACAACTAAAAAATTTGAAAATCAGCGTGATGCCGTGAAAAATGAGAAATCACAAAATTTTGAAAATCAGCCGTATGCAATGGCATTTGTGGAAGAAATAAATAAAGTATTGTATCCTGATAAACATCCTTACAGCTGGCCGGTGATTGGTTATGTGGATGATCTTAACAGGGCAACTGTAGATGATGTAAAAAATTTCTTTTTACGTTGGTATGGCCCTAACAATGCTATTTTAGCTTTATCGGGCGATTTCAATTCTCCTGAAGCGATAAAACTGATCGATAAATATTTCGGAGATATAAAACCATGCCCCGAAGTAAAAAAAATGCATACTCCTGCTATAATAATCCCTACGGATAAATATACAGCATACAAGGATCGCATATATCTTCCTTTAAACTTGAGGGTTTATCCAACTGTACCACAATACCACCGAGATGAAGCGGCGCTTGACCTACTGTCGGTGATGATGGGCAGCGGTAATAATTCTATTTTTTACAAAAAATTTGTAAAAAATAAAATAGCAATTCAAGCGAATGTTAATCACTCATCAAGTGAATTAGCGGGTGAACTTTCAATCATAATATTAGCGTACCCTCCTGATGATTTTAACTTGGAAAAACTATTCAGTGATATTGATGCAAAAGTTAAAACTACGATCGATGAATTTGAAAAAACAGAAATTACTGACGATGCCCTGCAAAGAGCAAAAGCCCAGTTTGAGTCCCAGCAATATGCTAGCTTGTCAACCGCTCATCAAACAAATTTACAGATATCCCAATGGGAAAGATTATTGGGGCACTCATCAACTATTTCTGATGAAATTGACAGATATAACAAGGTTACAAAAGAAGATATTGCACGAGTATTTAATAAATATATTAAGGGATCAGGTGCAGCAATTTTAAATACCTACCCTATAATGAATAATAAAGATTCTGTTAAAAGTGTGAATCCACATGCAGGAGAAACATTTCCTCCTAACCCTGAATATGCCGCATTAAACTATTCTCCTAACCCTGATAAATTTGATAGGGGGATTAAGCCTGCAGCTGGCGCTCCAAAACTTGTGAAAATTCCGGATTATTATTCATTTAAAACAAAAAACGGTATCACTGTTATTGGCACGAAAAATGCCAAAACACCTGAAATTTCTATTGTTATAAGTATCGAAGGCGGAAGCCTTGTTTTACCTAATGAGCAGTTAAAAAAAATAGGCATGGCTGAACTTACTGCTAATATAATGAATGAAAGCACGAAAAATTTTACAACCGAACAGATAAGCGCGGAGCTGGAAAAATTAGGAAGTAGTATTAATTTTAGTTCCTCTAAAACTGCTACTACCATTAGGATCGATTGTTTAAAGAAAAATTTAGACGCTACTTTAAAACTATTGGATGAAAAACTTTTTAATCCCGCATTTAAAGAGGAGGATTTTAAATTAGCGAAAAAAGAATTTGAAGAGGGCATTAGAAACGAATTTACAAGCGCTGATCTAACAGCTTCAAAAAATTTCGATTTCGCACTTTACGGAAGCTCAGTAATGGGTTTACAGCCTACCATAAAATCAGTGGGAAATATTGAGTTGAAAGACCTAAAAAATTATTATGATAATTATTATTCCCCTACTGTTACTAAACTTGTAATTGTTGGCGATATAGATGAAAAAGAAATAACACCTAAAATTGAATTTTTAAATAAGTGGCAGGGAAAAGATATAAAAATTCAACCTATTCCTGAGCCGGTGCAACCAACAGAACAACAATTTTATATATGCAATAAAGATTTTGCTTCATCGTCAGTGATCGTAATGGGTAATACATCTATTAAATATGATGCAACAGGCGATTATTATAAAAACCGGATCGCTAATTTTGTTTTCGGTGGAAACTTTAATAGTCGTTTAAATCTCGATCTGCGTGAAGATAAAGGATATACCTATGGCATTCGTTCAGGCTTTTACGGAGACAAATATACCGGTAGTTATGAAATTTCTACTTCCGTTAAACGTTCTGTAACAGCTTTATCATTAGCTGAGATAGTTAAAGAATACAAAAAATTTGTTGAAAATGGAGTTACGGATAAGGAACTGGAATTCACCAAAAATTCGTTGTTAAATTCAGAAGCGTTAAAATATGAATCTCCATTTCAAAAAGCCTCCTTTTTATCTAATATCGCTCAGTATAATTTAGAGAAAGATTATACCCTTAAACAAAATCAATTATTAAAAAATATTACTAAGGATGAAGTAAACCAACAAATAAAAAAATATTTTAATAGTAGTAAATTAACTACCGTTATAGTAGGGGATAAATCAATGATTGAAGCCCAGTTGGAACGTATATCAAAAGATCCGAAGAATAAAGACATACTTAATAATGTTAAATTAAAAAAACTTCAATAGGTGAGTATAATCTGTTTTTACAAAAAAATAAAAATGAAAAATATCCTATCCTTTATTTTAATATCTACAACACTAATTGTTAGTGCTCAAAGCAACCAGGTTGTAAACGCCTATAATTATCTGGGCAGCAAGGAGTATGACAGGGCAAAAGCTTCAGCGGATGCCGCAGTTGACAACGAAAGTACCAAAAGTATGCCTAAGCTGTGGATGTACAGAGGGAATATTTATAAAAGTATTTATGAGTCAAAAAAGGAAGAGGAAAATAAATTAGATAATCAAGCCCAGGAAAAAGCAGTCGAAAGTTTTATTAATTGCTTGAAATTAGATAAGGACAAAATTTATAAGGATGACGTAAAAGGCTTATTGGTGCAAAGTTCCGCGGCCTTGGATTACAAAGTAAAATATTATATAAGTATTAAGGATTACGATAAAGCAATCAAAGGGTTGGATTTGTTAGAAATGGCTTTGCCTTTTGATTTTGACGAAGGCTTAAAACGTAACAACATTACCAAAGAAAATTTAATGCTGAGCCATTTTAAGATCTATGCTTTGTCTGGCAACAAAGAAAAAACAAAAGAATTTGCCGATAAATTAATTGAAATTAAGTTTAAAGATCCGACCATTTATACCAATATGGCTAAAATTTCCTTAATGGACAAGGATACTGCAAGCGCTTTGGTATATATTGAAAAAGGTAAATTGTTATTTGAATACAATGCTGAATTAATTAACCAGGAGATCAATATTTATCTCGCACAAAAGAAAACGGAACTATTAAAAAAGAAATTAGTAGACGCTATCGCTATTTCGCCCGATAATGAAGTCTTACATTCTGTTTTAGCTAATTTATATGAAAAAACAAATGAGCAGGAAAATGCCGAAAAGGAATACTTAAAAGCATTGGAATTAAAACCCGATTACGATATCGCTAATTATAATTTAGGTGTTCTTTATTTCAATATGGGTAATGAATGGAATAAAAAATTAAATGATCTGCCCCTTAGTGAAACTAAAAAGTCAAAGGAGTATGAAACCAAAGCGAATGAATATTTCAAAAAAGGAACTGAATATCTTGAAAAATCCTACGAAGTTTCGCCCGACAAAGCCACTAAGCAACGTCTAAGACAGTTATTTTTAAAACTTGGAAATACTGAAAAAGCAGAAAAATATAAATAGTTTATCAGCCTAATAATTGATTTTTATCCTTCTTATTTTTTTCATTTAATAGTATAATAAATTAAACTACTATACACTTTTTGTTAGATTGTATTTATGATAACCTTCGGAATGCACTAACATATTACATTTAAGCTGATTTTCAATATACTCAATCAAGTTAGTAATTTCAATAAAAAGGTTTTGGATAATAGCTATCCC
>JBBSPS010000173.1:0-8613 GCA_038258655.1 Bacteroidia bacterium | reverse complement strand
GATTTAATGCGATGTGTATTTTTCGCCAAGTTCTGTGTTTGCTGTACCCATGCTGACGAACCTTCCATTCCCCTTCACCATATACTTTTAGTCCTGTGCTATCCATAACTATATGCAACTGCTCCCCTGTATTAATGCGTTTTGTAAGTAAGGGAGTTGTTTGTAACTTACTACTTCTCCTGCATATAACTGTATAATTAGGAACGGCCATTTCTAATTGCATTAACCCAATGATTGATTTCATAAATCCTTCTGTTTGACGTAAGGGCAGATGATAGACTTTTCGTATTATACAACATGCCTCTATACATGTATTTGAATAAGTAAACTGTCCCCCTTTACAATGCTTACCTGAATAGTACCACTGCTCTTGTACATCATCAGATAACCATAAGGTGATACTTCCTCTTTTTTTCAATGAACGATTATACTCACTCCAATTATTAACTTTGTAATGACTTCCTTTGGAGGTCGGTTTGCGGGGGATATAGTTTCTCATCAAAACAAAATTCCCCCGCTTTCTTTTTCAGTTTACATCATACATACTATTTTTACTCACAACCTATTGTTTATTCATGCAACAAAGTCAGGAGGAGGTCAAAACAAAAAAAGCCACTCGTTTCCGAATGGCTTTTGATAGATGAAATTTATATTTATTCCAAATGCAATGTTCCTTTTTTTGCTAAAAGATCTTCTTTGCTTTCGCGCCAATTCTCATCATCCACACAGCAGTCGACCGGACACACAGCAGCGCATTGCGGTTCGTCGTGGAAACCAACACACTCAGTACATTTATCAGATACAATATAATATAGGTCCATTGATACAGGCGTTTGAGGTACGTCAGATTCAGCTGTTATACCGCTTTTAGACGTGAATATTCCTTTTAATGAAGTGCCATCCGCAAAACGCCATTCATTTCCACCTTCATATATTGCATTATTAGGGCATTCCGGTTCACAGGCTCCACAATTAATGCACTCTTCAGTAATTTTAATTGCCATAAGAGTATTTTGTTTTTTGTTAGTTTTGTAAAAATTCTCTGCAAATATAATTAAATGAATTGATTTGCTGTTTATTAAAATAGTACAAAAAATGAGCAAAACCCAATTTCAAAAACTGGTAAACAATAAATTTTTATTTCGTTTGTATCTGTTGAAAAGCTTACCAATAGCATTTATTGCCGGTATCCGGGTAAAAGAACTTACAACTGAAAAAGCTGTTACAACTGTCAAATATAGCTGGCTTACACAAAATCCTTTTAATTCCATGTATTTTGCGTGTCAGGCAATGGCTGCTGAAATGTGTACTGGATTACTGGCCATCAATGGCATATATAAATCGAATCCTGCAATATCCATGCTCATAATTCAAAATAAAGCCGTTTATCATAAAAAAGCAATTGGTAAGATCACTTTTGCTTGTTCTGACGGTAATGCTATTTTGGAAGCAATTAATAAAGCTAAAACAAGTGGTGAAAGTATTTTAATAGATGCAATAGCGAAAGGAAAAGATGAATCAGGAGATATGGTTGCTGAATTCATTTTTACCTGGTCATTGAAAGTAAAAAGCAAAAGTTTTTAACATTAGTTGGCTGAGAAAAAAGATACAAGATACTCTAAAAAAAAAATTAAATGTTTATATTTGTAATGCGAACAAATTAAAATACAAACAAATGCAAAAAGTCACTTTTAACAATAAAAACAGCGTTTTTTTTAATACGCTGAAAGAGAAAGTAGATACTTATTTTAAATCGAATAATATTAAGGAAACAGGAAACTATAAATTATACATTAAAACAATTATCCTTCTCCTATCTGCGGCATCACTATACACCATTCTGGTTTTTTTTACACCTTCTATTTGGTTATCACTCACATTGTGTTGTATAATGGGCGTTAACTTAGCAGGTATTGGTTTTAATGTAATGCACGATGGGGCTCACGGCAGTTTTTCTAATAAATCATGGGTAAATGATTTGATGGCTTATTCACTTAATTTAATGGGTGGAAATTCGTTTTTATGGAAAGCTAAACACAATATTAATCATCATTCTTTTACCAATATTGAAGGGATGGATGATGATATTGATATTAAACCATTTATTCGTGTACATGAAGACCAGAAAAAATACTGGTATCATCGCTTTCAACATATCTATTGGATAGGACTGTATGGATTGACTTATTTATTATGGGTTTATGTTCAAGATTTCAAAAAATATTTTTCTGGCAAAATTGCTGATACCGCTTATCGTAAAATGAATTTAAAAGAGCATTTTATTTTTTGGATCAGCAAAGTATTCTACTTAAGTACATTTATTGTGTTGCCAATGTTTATGGTTGGAGTAATTGATACTATCATTGGTTATTTGATCATTTCATTTGTATGCGGATTTATCATTGCTGTTGTATTTCAGTTGGCACATATTATAGAGGATGCACAATTTTCAGCGCCAGATTCAAAAGTTTATAAAATTGAAGAAGAATGGGCCGTGCACCAGATACAAACCACCGCTAATTTCGCAACAAAAAATAAAATTGTTTCTTGGTTTACAGGCGGATTAAACTATCAGGTAGAGCATCATTTGTTTCCACGTATAAGCCATATTCATTATCCTAAAATAAGCCAACTTGTTCGTGAAACTTGCGAAAAATTTGAGATTACCTATTTGGAATTCCCAACCGTACTAAGTGCTGTCCGTTCACATGTATTGCATTTGAAACAAGTAGGTCGGGTGTAAAATCTAACCGCAAAAGCGCAGAGACGACGCAAAGAAATAAAAAGGAACTCATTTGAGTTCCTTTTTATTTTGACTTATAATTATTATGAAATAAATTTCTCCCTGCTGTTGAAATGACAAGGTATTATTTCAACCCAAATTTTTCCATCACTTCATTACTGATACCTGTAGTAGAATAACCTCCATCATGAAATAGGTTTTGCATGGTAACCATGCGTGTAAGATCAGAAAATAAGGTAATGCAATAATTTGCACAATCTTCAGCTGTTGCATTTCCTAATGGAGAAATGGCGTTAGCAAAATCATAAAAATCACCAAAGCCTTTAATGCTTGTACCTGCTGTAGTTTTAGTAGGTGATTGAGAAACGGTATTTATACGTACTTTTTTAGCCACTCCATAGTGGTAGCCAAAACTACGAGCGATTGATTCCAGCATCGCTTTGATGTCAGCCATGTCAGTATAGAAAGGGTACGTGCGCTGTGCCGCAGCGTATGTAAGAGCAACTACACTTCCCCATTCATTGATAGCGTCCAGTTTTTTTGCTACAGCCAACATTTTATGAAACGACATAGCCGATACATCAATACCTTTTGCAAAATAATCGTAGTTGGATTCGGTGTAAGGTACATTTTTACGAATGTTTACGCTCATTCCAATAGAGTGCAATACAAAATCTATTTTACCGCCTAATATTTCTTGGGACTTTGTAAATAAGTTTGTCAACTCATCCACACTCGTAGCATCTGCAGGAACGATCTCCGATTTTGTTTTTTCTGCCAATACTTTTATTTCACCCATCCGCATAGCGATTGGTGCATTGGTTAAAACAAATATAGCGCCTTCCGCATGAGCTTTCTCCGCTACCTTCCAGGCAATTGAATTTTCATCCAATGCCCCTGTAATAATTCCACGTTTTCCTTTTAATAAATTGTACATATATTGAATTTTAGAATTTTATATTTTTTAGAATTTTTGATTTTTGTATTCGCAAATATAGCAATATAAAATATTTTTCGGATATGTTTTTACACCCAGTTCCCACCCCCTTTAGAGGAGTTAGGAGGGGTTGAGTAACTCCTTTGCATTACTTATGGCAGCTGATGTAGGGTTGCCGGTACTTAGCATTTTAGCGATTTCCTGAACTCGTTCTTCAGACGAAAGTTTTTTGATATTACTATATGTTTTGTTGTTTTTATCTTCTTTGTACACAAACAAATGTGATTTTCCTTTACTTGCTATTTGAGGTAAATGAGTGATCGTAATTACCTGCATAGATTTTGCCATAAGGTTCATAATACTTCCCACTTTATCAGCGATATCGCCTGAAACGCCGGTATCGATCTCATCAAAAATAATAGTTGGTAGCTCGGTTAACTGGGCTATCAATGATTTGATGCTTAACATTAACCGGGACAATTCACCACCTGATGCCACTTTATTTAATTCTTTGAAATCGCTACCTTTATTAGCGGAAAAAAGAAAATTGATTTTATCAATTCCGTTTATAGTAAATATCTCTGTTTCGATATGCTCAATTTTTAATTGCGCATTGGGCATAGATAAAGAGGATAGAAGGGATGCAATTTCTTTTTCGATCTTAGGGATTACTTTTTTGCGGTTTGCCGCGATTTTTTTTGCCACGGTATTTAATGAAACATGAAGTACACTTAATTTCTTTTTTATTTTTACAATTTCCGCTTCGAGCGAATTAAAATCAAGCAGTTTGTTACTTAATTCATCCTTGATCGTAATTAATTCTTCAATCGTTTTTACCTGATGCTTTTGTTGCAAACGATATAAAGTATCTACTTTTTGAGTTAAAATTTCAATACGCTTTGGATCGTAAACTATGTCCTGTTCAAGGTTTTCCAGTTCATTTGAAATATCTTTTAATTCTATGTAACTGCTGTTGATACGCGTACTCAGTTCATTTATTTCAGGTTTGAATTTCGCGAATGCTACAAGCAATAATTTTGTTTCATTTAATGAAGAAAGTAGATTTTGTTCCCCCCCATTTAAACTATGAGCAGCTTTTGAAAGATTTAATTTTATTTCTTCCGCGTTATTGAGTGTTTCCAGCTCCTGTTCGATTTCCGTCTGTTCGCCTGTTTTTAATCCAGCATCTTCCAATTCATTGAACTGGAATTGAAAATAATCCATGTCTTTTTTCGCTTGTGCTTCACGTTCAGATAAGTCATTCAACTGCTTTTCCAGGGATTTGTAATTTTTATAGTTCGACTGATACTCTTGTAATACATCCGAATGTTTGGCAAAAGCATCCACTACTGAAAGCTGAAACTCATTACCGTTAAGTGTTAAAGTTTGATGTTGTGAATGAATATCAATCAGAAAATCACCAAGCTCTTTTAGTTGTGTAAGCGTAACAGGAGTATCATTAATGAATGCGCGTGATTTTCCTTCCAGATTTATTTCCCTGCGAATAACGGTAGCTGGTTCATAATCCAATTCGTTCGCTTCAAAAAATTCCTTTAAAACATCACCGGTAAAGGCGAATGATGCTTCCACAATACATTTCTTGGTCTTGTCCTGCAAGGCTTGAGTATCAGCCCTGCTGCCTGAGATCAGGCCCAAAGCGCCTAACAATATAGATTTTCCGGCACCTGTTTCACCTGTAATAATAGATAGTCCTCCTGAAAACTCCACTTCCAATTTATCTATTAAAGCATAATTTTGTATGGATAAATGTTTTAGCATAAATCAATGATCTGATATGCTAAATTAAAGTTTTAAAAAACGTTTGGAGAGATATAAAATAAAAAGTAATTAACACTTTGTAGGGAAATAGTAAATAGGCAGTAGTGAATAGGTAATAAGTATTTGGAAAGGGGCTAATAAACGAATGCACTAATAGCGTCAATCTTACTGAGGAGGTTGCATTATTTTCTGATACTTATTACTATTGGTGGGGTCAATAACATTAAGAGTGGTCATTATTTTTGATTTTTCATCAGGAGTAGTTCCTGAAAAAATATTGATTATTTCGTCAGCTTTTGCGATAAAAAATACTTGGGTACTAAAGGAGAGAGGTTTTGCCTGGTGTACTTTTGTTAATGATTCAATACTTTCTAAAATAACGGCCCTGCCGTTTTCTATATTATCAGCCATCACATCCAATCCTTTACGGTGATAAGTGTACATACATTCACGCAAAGGAACAAAGGAAGCATCCATCATATTGTTGATCAGCCAGTACCTGTTTTTGTTGCTGTCAAAAGCCTTCCATCCTTTGGCTGCCGAGTTTTGAGCATTGTTTACAACTGCTAAACACTTTTGTAAATAAGGCGTTCCCCCGTTCAATGCGAATGAGTCGTAATCTAACCCGATGATCAGGTAAGCGTAATACCCTAATATTGATGTAAGCCCAGATAAGTAGCTATTGTCGTTAAAATCAAGCGACTGGCTTTCAAGATAAGTAAATGTAATATCATTATCATTATAATTTAAAAGCACCGAGTTGTAAGATGATTTGTAAACCGGCCTGCGCGCCTGAACTTGCAAGGTTCCCGTAAAATCATTGCCCGCGAGGCTTGTAATATTTATTAAAATGCTGCAATCGATACGTTCATCATTTTTATATGAATCGCTGGTCCATTTTTTATTATTCATAAATTCAAAAATGGCGGTTTGCAATGTTGTAAATATTTGTTTGTTAGTTCCTTGTACTTGCTGTGACAGTACTTGTATCTTGCAATTTAATTCTTGCGCTATCAATGAACTGGCAACAAAAAAAAGAAATAATGATATGATGAATGTTTTACGCACTATTCTTTGTTTTGAATTTTTAATTCATAATTTTTAATTTCCCTCAAAATATCTTTAGCCACTTCCGCTTTATTCTTTAACTCGAATTTATTGATTTTATTGTACTTATCGATGATGGTTATTTTATTTGTATCGATTTTAAATCCGGCGCCTTTATCATTCAATGAGTTGAGTATGATCAGGTCCAGATTTTTATTTTTTATTTTTGTTTTCGCATTTTCAATTTCATTCTCAGTTTCCAATGCAAAGCCAACCAACACCTGATTTGATCTTTTTAATTTTCCTAATTCACTTAAGGTATCTTTTGTAGGAATGATCTCAATATTTTTTGAAGCAGTTGATTTCTTTATTTTTTGTTTCGAAGTAGTGGCCGGTTTGTAATCGGCAACAGCGGCGGATAATATAGCAACGTCCACTGTTTTAAACACTTTTATACACGCGGTAAACAATTCTTCCGCTGATATAACATCAATACGAGTGATGCTTTTGTGAATTGTTTGTAAACTATTAGGGCCACATACTAATGTAACATCAGCGCCTTGCTCAGATAATTCTTCCGCAATAGCGAATCCCATTTTTCCTGAAGAATGATTGCCGATAAAACGAACAGGATCAATTGCTTCATACGTTGGCCCTGCGGTTACTAAAACTTTTTTTTTTGAAAATCCTTTTTTTTTTGAAAGTTCTTTTTCTAAAAATGAAATTATTTCTTCAGGTTCAGCCATTCGTCCTTTACCATGTAAACCACTTGCTAATTCGCCATTTCTGGGATTAATGACCTCATTGCCAAACGATCGAAGGCGTTTTAAATTTTCAATCGTTGCGGGATGTTTATACATATCCAGGTCCATTGCGGGCGCTGCATATACTTTACACCGGGCAGATAAATATACAGCGAGCAATAAATTATCACAAATTCCATTGGCCATTTTAGCAATAGTATTGGCTGATGCAGGAGCTATTATCAAAGCATCCGCCCAAAGGCCAAGTTCCACGTGATTATTCCATTGGCCTGTTTTATCTTTTACGAAATCTGTTACTACCGGATTTTTAGAAAGTGTTGACAGTGTTAGTGGGGTTATAAAATCATAAGAAGCTGGTGTCATCACTACTTTCACATTCGCGCCTGCTTTTACAAGCAAACGGATCAGGAACGCAGATTTATAGGCTGCGATACTGCCCGTTACACCAATAAGTATGTTTTTACCTTTCAACATATTAGTTAAAAAAAATTGACAGTTTGCAATTTGCAGTTATTACTAAAGCGAATTACGAAACTGTCAAATTATGATTTAATCCCTTTCCTTATTAGAGAGACCGCGTTAAGGCTATTATTTCTGTCCCTCAGTAGTTGGGTTGCGATGATAGATCTTATCATCAAAAAATTCCTGGATCGCTATTAATGAGGGTTTTGGTAGACGCTCATAATATTTAGATATCTCAATTTGCTCACGGTTTTCGAATATCTCTTCTAGATTATCAGTGTTAGTAGCAAATTCGGCCAATTTGTTTGTCAACTCTTCTTTCATTTCTGCGCTTATCTGGTTAGCACGTTTAGAAATGATAGCGATACTTTCGTAAATGTTACCTGTTTTACCATCCAAGTTTCTTAGATCGCGTGTAGTAGTTGTTAAATCTGCAGTCGTTTTTTTATAATCCATGATTTTTATGATGTTGGTTTATTATATTTTTCTAAATTTTTTAAAGCGCTTGTGTAGATCATTTCGGCCTCTTTTAAATAATAACTTTTTGGAAAACCGTCTACAAATTTAATATAAGAATCGACAGCAGCTTTAAAACGTTCTTGTTTTTTTGATTCAATGCTGTTCAATGCAAGTAAATAATAGCATTTGATGTTCAAATAATTAAGTTCTTCAATGTGTTTTGTATCAGGAAAACCTTTTAAATGATTGCCAAATGCCACAATAGCGGCTTTGTAATCATTCATATTGTAATATAACATGCTGTTTTCATAGGATTTACGCTCCAGCTTTCCTCTTAATTTATCTAATAACTCATTGCATTCCGCAATTCTTGTACTTTTTGGATATTGGCCGGTAAAGTGTTGAAACTCTTTAATGGCAAG
>JBBSPS010000172.1:0-8666 GCA_038258655.1 Bacteroidia bacterium | reverse complement strand
TTAATAGCAACAGCTCCTGGTGGAACTTATAATTGGTATACTGCTTCAACAGGAGGCACGTTGCTTTATACTGGAAGTAGTTTTACAACACCCATTTTAAATACCACTGTAACGTATTATGTAGAGGCTGTTTCGGTCGCAGGATGTAAATCTAATTCAAGAACCGCGGTAACAGTAGTTGTAAACACTACACCTGTATCACCTGTTATAACAGGCCCTGCAAGCATTTGCTCAGGAAATTCTGCTACATTAATAGCAACAGCTTCAGGTGGAACTTATAATTGGTATACTGCTTCAACAGGAGGCACTTTGCTTTATACTGGAAGTAGTTTTATAACACCTATTTTAAATACAACTGTAACGTATTATGTGGAGGTTGTTTCTTCAGCAGGATGTAAATCTAATTCAAGAACGGCAGTAACAGTAGTTGTAAACACTACACCTGTATCACCTGTTGTAACAGGCCCTGCCAGCATTTGCTCAGGAAATTCTGCTACATTAATAGCAACAGCTCCAGGTGGAACTTATAATTGGTATACTGCTTCAACAGGAGGCACTTTACTTTATACTGGAAGTAGTTTTATAACACCTATTTTAAATACCACTACAACTTATTATGTGGAGGTTGTTTCTTCAGCAGGATGTTCGTCTGTATCAAGAACGCCAGTAACAGTAGTTGTAAACACTACACCTGTGTCACCTGTTGTAACGGGGCCAGATACTATTTGCTCTGGTAATTCAGCAACGTTAAACGCTATATCACCAGGTGGAACTTATAATTGGTATACTGCTTCAACAGGAGGAGCCTTGCTTTTTACTGGAAATAGTTTTACTACTCCTGTTTTAAATACAACTGTAACGTATTATGTGGAAGTTGTTTCTTCAGCAGGATGTTCGTCTGTATCAAGAACGCCAGTAACAATAGTTGTAAACACTACACCTGTATCACCTGTTATAACAGGCCCTGCCAGCGTTTGCTCAGGAAATTCTGTTACATTAATAGCAACAGCTCCTGGTGGAACTTATAATTGGTATACTGCTTCAACAGGAGGCACTTTGCTTTATACTGGAAATAGTTTTACTACTCCTGTCTTAAATACAACTGTAACGTATTATGTGGAGGTTGTTTCTTCAACAGGATGTTCGTCTGTATCAAGAACGCCAGTAACAGTAGTTGTAAACACTACACCTGTGTCACCTGTTGTAACAGGGCCAGATACTATTTGCTCTCGTAATTCAGCAACGTTAAACGCTATATCACCAGGTGGAACTTATAATTGGTATAATGCTTTAACAGGTGGCACTTTGCTTTATACTGGAAGTAGTTTTATAACGCCCATTTTAAATACCACTACAACTTATTATGTGGAGGTTGTTTCTTCAGCAGGATGTTCGTCTGTATCAAGAACGCCAGTAACTGTATTTGTTTTAACAGTACAATCTCAGTTTACAGCTTCCCCTTTAACAGGCCTTTCTCCATTTAAAGTTGATTTTACGAATTTGAGTACAGGAACATCACAACTATTTTATTATTGGGATTTGGGAGATAATTATACATCAACATCAAAAGATGAATCACATATTTATTCAACAAGCAACGAGCAAGGATCAATCTACCAAGTGACATTGATTACAAAAAATCAATTTGGATGTGCAGATACCTCTAAGGTTTCGATTATCGTTAACTCCTATTCTGAATTAATAATACCAAATGTATTTACTCCAAATTACGATAATATTAATGACCTATTTACTGTAAAATCAACAGGATTAAAAACGATAGATGCCCAACTATTTGACCGTTGGGGATTGAAGATGTATGAATGGAATACTATTAATGGAGGCTGGGATGGAAGGACAAGTTCGGGAGATAGTGTGCCCGAAGGAACCTATTTTTATATTATAAAAGCAAAGGGATATAATGGAAAAGAGTATGACCTAAAAGGATTTTTCTCTCTTTTTAGATAGGAATAATTAGAACAAGTATTACTTAAGGCAATCTCTCTATTTATTTATTTTCATTGTTGAACTTCAAAAATTAAAGCCTCACATACCTTAACCCACCTTGCAGCCATATAGGTTAATCATCCTGTATTTTCAGTTCGGTATTTTTTCCGTTCTGCCGTAAAGTCCCACCACGTTTTTGTAGTATCATTTGTTTTAGCAAAGTTCACTACTAATCTGAATTGATCTTCAACACAAGGATCTATGCAATAGCCTTTTTTTTGTTCGTATTCGTCCATTAGTTTTGCTCCATCTTTATTTTTTAGTTCGTTAAGTGAGTAGTAACCTAAAAACACCAAATCTTCGGCAAATTTTATCCCTATTGATGGAACAGTTTGAAATTCTGCCAAAGCATATAATTCTTTTACCCTTTCAGGTGTTGAGTTTAACAGCACTTCCAATTCGTCAGACGCGTAATTCAGAATGTCTGCTATTTTAATTTTATTCCTTTTTAGGGTTGCCTTCTCAACGTTAGTAAGTGGCAACTTCATATTTACCTTATTTTTCATCTTCTGCAAAAGTTAGTAAAGAAACATTTTTCTTTTTCGCCTACGCATATTGCAGGTGAAATAACACGTGCAATGGCCACGCACTAAGGCTCTACGAACACGAACAAAGGCGAAAAATTCTGTTTGGCCTCTAAACTAATAGAGTAAAAAAATACTGGCAAATGTTTGTATTAAAGAAATATACTTATTACTTTAGCAAATCACAATTAATTTCTAATATATCGCAATTGATAAATCTCTAAATTAAAAGCCATGAAAAAAATTACACTCTTAATTTCATTTATTACCGTAATCGGCAATACATACGCACAAATGGGTGCGGCTCATTGGAGTTTAATTACCGAATCAAGAATTCAGATAACAGGTGAAAGAACTATTATTCCTCAAAAGTATAAAACCTTTCATGTATCAGCTCAAGAATTAAAAAACTTGCTTTTTTCTGCTCCGGACGAAGGTCAAGTACTTTTAAGAAACTCTCAAGTAATTGTTGATTTACCTTTGCCGGATGGTAGTATTCAAAAATTTAGGGTAGTTCAAGCGTCTATTATGGCTCCTGAATTAGCAGCTCAATATCCAAATATCAAAACATTTAATGTTGAAGGAATTGATGATCCCAGTGCTAATGGTAAACTTGACTGGAACGATTTTGGATTTCATGGAATGATACGCAAACCTTCTGGTGATATGTTTATTGATCCATATAGTAGAAATAATACTTCTGATTACATTACTTATTATACAGCAGATTTTCAAAAGGATTCTAAAGATGTAATACCCGAAGTTGGTGTTAAAAATGATTCCAAAATTGAACCTAAAAAAAAAGATGTTTTCGAATCTTCCGAAGAAAGCGTGCTAGCGACAATTTGCAGCGGAACTAAACTTAGAAAATACAGGCTTGCTGTTGCTTGCACCGGAGAGTATGCTAAAGCGGCAACAGGTAAAGCATCTCCTACTACTAGTGAAATTTTATCTGTTGTAACAACTTCGGTTAACCGAGTTGACGGTATTTATGAAACCGAAGTGGCCGTGAGAATGGTATTGATTTCCACTGAAACAACAATATTATATGGAGACCCAAATACAGATCCATTCACTGGTAATAACAATGGTGGTACATTAATTAATGAAAGCCAAAGCGTTATTACAAGCAAAATAGGGAGTGCTAATTTTGATATCGGACACACATTTAGTACCGGAGGTGGAGGGATAGCTAGCTTAGGTTGTGTTTGCACCAATAGCGAAAAAGCAAGTGGAGTTACTGGTAGCGGTAATCCTGTGGGCGATCCATACGATGTTGATTATGTAGCGCATGAAATGGGTCATCAATTTGGTGGGTCTCATACTTTTGCCTGTAATACAAGCAGCTGTGGAGGAGGGAACGGAAATTCGTCAACAGCAATGGAACCAGGTAGTGGCGTTACTATTATGGCTTATGCAGGTATATGTGGAACCGTTAACAATATATCGGCTCATAGCATAGCCTATTTTCATACCATCAACTTTGATGAAATAATGGCGTATACAACCAATGGAAATGGTAAATCTTGCCCTGTAACAACAACAACAACAAATAATTCACCGGTTGTAACTGCTCCATCATCTTATACCATTCCATTTTCAACTCCATTTACGTTAACTGGTTCAGCAACTGACTCTGATAATGATCCACTAACATATTCATGGGAAGAGATTGATGCTAAATATGGAATCGATTGGAATTCAGGAAACAAACCATTTTTCCGTTCTTATAATCCTGTAACTTCACCTAGTAGAACCTTTCCTAGTACAAGCATTATTCTTACAGGACCATCTGCTTATCAGACTACTAAAGGAGAATATCTTCCATCAACTCCACAAAGTTTAAACTTTAGGTTAATAGCACGCGATAATAAAATGGGAGGCGGAGGTGTTTGTTACGCTAAAACAAGTGTAACAGTTGCAGATGCAGGTCCTTTCCAAATTACGTATCCTAATGCCACTAATATTGTATGGGCAGGGGCAAGTACACAAACTGTAACTTGGGATGTTAATAAAACAAATGCATCTCCCGTGAGTTGTGCAAATGTTAATATTTTGGTTTCTGTTGATAATGGTGTTACGTATACTACCTTATTGGCAAATACACCAAATGATGGAACGCAAAGCATCATTACCCCTCAAATACCGGTTACCAAAACAACATGTAGGATTAGAGTAGAAGCGGCAAATAATATTTTTTTCGATATAAATGATAATAAATTTACAATCACTGCTTCTACGGTGGGGATAAATAATTTTGCATCAGTAAGTACATTAGGTGTGCAATTAACTCCCAACCCGGCACAAGATCAAATTCAGATTTCTGTTTATGGCTTGCAAAAAAATCTGATTACAAATTTATCGGTATATGATATGCTTGGGAATATTGTAATGAAGGATTCGTATTCAGGAAACGAACAAATAACTCAAAATTATAACCTTTCAGTATTGTCAAAAGGAGTTTACATCATTGAGATTAGTAACAACCAACAAAAATCGATTTCGCGTTTAATAAAACAATAACTCTAACTGATTTTTTAAATAAAAAGAGGCGGTTTTGAAACCGCCTCTTTTTATTTGCGGTAATTTTATGGAGTTGGACTATTTTATACTAAAAATTTCTGTTCCTTATTGGTCGTAGTAAATGCAAGTCATTGGAGCCATTGCAGGTGTTATTTCACCTGCAATCTAGTGCTATGCTTATCACTATTAAATACTATTTGAAAGGGAAAATATTTTTCTTTTCGCCTACGCATATTGCAGGTAAAATAATACCTGCAATGGCAGCGCACCAAGGCTATATGAACACCAACAAAGGCGAAAACTTTGTCCAAATGTTTATTTTATTTCTCCTTTTTTCCTGCTATAATAATTGTGAAACCAAAATTCCAAACAACATTACCTGTTACGTATGTGTCCTTAGTTTCTTGGACGGAAGTAATACCACCATAGGTAGAATTGGAAGTGTTGTTTTGTATTCTTTTGCCATAATTATAACCTATTGCTGAATTAAAGGCAATATTGTCGGTGAAAAAATGATTGAACCCAATTAACGCTTCTCCAGAAATAACTTGCCCTTTTGAAGGGCTTTTGTAAGTGCCACTTATGTCGCCTGTATCATAAAATGTTGTCGCTTCACTATTACTGAATATGTCAACATTCATACCTCCTCCTATTTGTCCATAAAGTCTATTTTTTGAGTTTTTGGTAAAGTAGTATCTTAGAAACGGACTTAATCCTATACTACTTCCTGTATATGTTGCATCATAAGATTTTACACCATTATCCCCATATGATTTATACTTATTCATCTGGTAACTAATATTTAATGTTGTACCTATTACAAAATTGTCATTTATAAAATAACCTATTCTTGGATATAACGAAATATAGAAACCTTGGTTATCTGATTTACTGGTGTATGGTCCAGAGGCATGCTCATATTTGTTATTTGATAGATTTATGTTTCCTAAATTTCCTTCTGCAAGCCAATTTCCTTTTTTGGTTTGTGCTGTCAGTATTTTGGGAGTCGAAATAATTAGAAAACATATAATTCCTAAGCTTAAAATTTGTTTTTGTTTCATAGCGTCAAATGTAAATGTTTAATAGTTTAAAATTTGTGAGTGTGCTATTAACTTTATAACTGGTCGATTATTGTCTGCAAAAGTAAAAATTAAGCTTTTTTAAGAATGATTTATTTTCAGGATGAATGTCTCCGCAATTGCTACTAACATCTGTATATCACCTGTTGTTGATATTTCTTTATATGTATATTCTGTTTTACAAGCAATTGATATTTTTTTAGTTCATCAAATATAATCCATTTCTAAAACCAAAACATTACTGTTTTAGAAAAATAAAAAAATAATCAAAAATACTTTCGAAGGGAAAAGATCCTTTTCTGCCTATGCATATTGCAGGTAAAATAACACATACAATGGCAAAGGCTCTAAGAACACCAACAAGGGCGAAAATAATAAAATTTAGTAACTATTGCACCGATAAATAATAGGTGTACATTTGTGCCAAAATAATCTATAAAAGCATATATATGAAAAAATTAATTTTATCAGTAGCCATGGTTGTGGCAACAATTAGCACCATTTATTCACAGAATATGAATAAAAAAATGAACGGGAAATGGGAAAGTGTTCAAGCAGAAGATTTAGGAAATAAATCATTTGGGTGGAGAGAATTTAAATTTAGTGACGACAAATGGGAAATTTGGTTTACTATGTATTTAGATCAAGCGAGAACAATGCCTGTTTTCACATTTAGAAGCACCGGAACATTTGAAGTACTCCAAGCTTCAAACTCAGTACAGGGAGCAAATAATGCCATATTTAAATTTTCTAAAAAATATGTCACGCTTAAATCAAGCAATCCAGATGTTATTAAAGGATTTGGATTTGATCAATGTAAACTCGAAATCAATGTAGAAACAGACATCACTGAAAGTGGATGTTCTTTCTTAATGAGCAAAGCTGCTTACGGACAAGAATATGATCTTATTTCTCTTAAGGGTAACAATTTATTCCTTGGAGCTAGACCTGCGGATGGAAATATGGGTGTAGAAGAAAAAAGACCAACCACTTTAGGTTTACCTTTAACTAAAAAAAAGTAAGTCAAATCCACACAAGTATCTAATTGACTTAATTTTATTTATATTATAAATATCTGTGGAAAATTGGGGGTCTTTAACTTTTTGCTAAAAACTCAATTGGTTTTGATTGACCAATTTAGTTTTTTTAAATTTTTGCCGGTAGTCGGTGTTTTCATCTTACCACCAAACCCTACCCAAATCACAAGTGCTCTTCATAATGTGTTAAGCATGCCAAGCAGCAAAGTTTCGGGTTTGCAGTCCCCAAAAATGGTTGCAGGTAACGTTTTTCAGCTAAAAGAAGTGTGGGTTTTACTTGCACAAAACTGTCTTAACCGAAAACCTGAATTAAATGTACTGAACTTCCCGCAATTTTATAAAAATAAATTTATACCGCTAAAAAAATAAAATTGCACTTGCAGAAAGCCCGCATTTTTTAGGTGATGTTAGTAGTTGTTGCCGCTACATAGTGTAAACACAGCCTTCGCCTTCCTACAATAGCTTTCTGTCAGCCGAAGGTAAGTAACCATTTTCAATCAGGTCATTTAGGTCGATTACTTCATGCGAAGTTCCTCCTTTAAGTATCATTTTTTTATTAGCTACCTCCATAACGTCCAAATAATAGTGGTCAGTAATAATAAATCCTTTGTCTTTTTTATATTCTCTAATAATTTCTTTAATAGCGTCTTTGTATAAAGGTTCAATCATCGAAAACGGTTCATCAAGCAAGATGAACGGGTGATTTAAATTGATAATTAACAAGAACTCCAAATATCTTAGTTCTCCAAGAGAAAGCGTTCCTGTTTTTTGGTTTTCTATTTTGTGAATGAGTGGAGAGTAAAATATTTTATTTTGTATGTCACCATCTGGAAAATACATTGGGATAATATTTCTTACTTTGATGTCCTTTGGAAGAAATGGGTTTTGTGGCAGATATGCAACAGATTTGTCTTTTGGACTTATATGATTAATCTTTTTTCCGTCTATATGTAGCTCAATCTTGTCAGGTTTTAGTGTTCCAAAAAGTGATTTTAGCAATGTTGATTTTCCCGAACCGTTCCGCCCAAAAATTGCAATAATGTCTCCCGTATTACATGTGAAATTTACTTTTGAAAGGATTGATTTCTTTCCAAAGCTATGCTCTATGAAGTCTAACTTTAGTATATGCGTCATTTAATAATTAGGAATAAAAGCAAGGCTATTGAAAGATTAATCCCAAAGACTTTGGTCATTAATTCAGTCTTTGTATATCCTTGATTTAAATAGAAATAATATTGATCATTTTGAAATTGTCGATACACCATGAATGAAATTAACATTCCAAATGTTCCAAAGCATATAATAAAATCTGTCATCAACCCAAAGACTTTTATCATCAGTCCAAAGATTAATGTAACGAGAATATTAATTCTGGTAATGTCGATATAATATTTAAAAAATAGTCTGCTCATTATAAAAGATTATACAAGGGCAAAAAGTTAGGTTTTATCTATTTTATTGTACACGTTTGGATTAAACAGCTCCATATAAATTTC
>JBBSPS010000171.1:0-8667 GCA_038258655.1 Bacteroidia bacterium | reverse complement strand
TACAAAACACAGCGTGATCCAGGGGTAATAACATTGCAAAAAGGGTTAGTGAAATTTTATCATATGCTTGAAGGATGGCTTATCGCACAAGAAATACTTGTGGGTAAACAGTAGCTCCAAAGAGAGGGCAACAGGTGATAAACTTGAAATAAATTTAGTAAAAACGCTCTTCACACTTGGTCACCCTCTCCCCAGAGAGATTAAGGGGCAAGGTATACAGGGGGGATGGCATTTGTAAAAAAAGTGTATAGTAGTTTAAATAATATGATAAAAAAGAAGTTAAATGGCTAATTCTTAAAGACTTATGCAACCTTTGGTTAGTTAAAGTAGTCTTATGTTAGAAACGTTTGTATATCTGATTTCCAAAATTTATTTTTATTATCTTTAAACAATCTATAACAACAAGTTTTCACAGAAAAAATCACATTTCGACTTTTAACATAATATATGGAATATTATTGAAAATGGAACTTTGTTATTATATTCAATGTCATAATAATAACGGGATAAGACTAATTTAAGGATCATGATAAAAAAAGGCATTCTATTCTCTTTTTCTGCTTTTAGAATTTGCTCAAAACATGGGCAAAGAAAGGCCTTTTCTTTGTTCCACCGCAATTGTTTCTTTCTTTGTTTTATTACCTTATTCATTTTTAAAAATAGCTGCGCCCAACTTACATTAAATTCGGCTGTTACACCTCAGCAATTGATCCAAACAATTGTAGGAGCCGGCTATTCAGTTCTCAATGTCAAGTTGAATTGCCCTAACGGAGCTATCGGTACTTTTGTTAACGTGAGTTCCAATATAGGAATTACTAATGGAATTATTTTAACCACAGGATCTATTAATGTGGCCAATGGCCTTAATAATAAGACAAGTGCGGGTGTCAACAATGGCGCTCCCGGAGATTTTGATTTAGATAATTTGTCGGGTGCAACTACCTATGATGGCTGTGCCCTTGAGTTTGATTTGGTTCCGGCATGCGATTCACTCAAGATAAATTATGTTTTTGCCTCGGAAGAATATCCTGAATATGTGAATAAACAATTCAATGATGTTTTTGCTTTTTATATTTCCGGTCCCGGTATAGTTGGTGTAAAAAATATCGCGTTGGTTCCAAACTCAACCCTCCCTGTATCCATAAATAATGTTAATGCCGGGAAAAATTCTCAATATTTTGTAGATAACGGCACAGGAGTGGCTGGTGATCCGAAAAATGGAAAAACGATCCAATATGATGGTTTTACAAAACCATTATATGCAAGAGCACAGGTTATACCTTGTGAAACGTATCACTTAAAGATAGTAATAGCTGATGTTGTTGACGGTATTTATGATTCTGGTGTTTTTATTAAAGGAAATACCATTGAGTGTTCTCCAATATCATATAATGATATTGCTACCAATTTAAATGCGGTAAAAAATTGTACTAATGGAAGTTTTACATTTTGCCGAACAGGACCAACAACAACTCCATATATCGTAAAATATACTATTGGCGGTACAGCAGTTAATGGGGTTGATTATTCAAAACTGGCTGATAGTGTGGTGATACCTGCAGGTCAAAAATGTACAACAGTTAGTATAGTTCCAATTCCTCAAATAGGGAATGTAGGAGTAAAAACCGTAACAATTGCTTATCAATATGGTTCTTGCCCAAGGTATGATACCATCACTCTAAAAATTACAGATCCTTTGCCAATTGATGCGGGACCTGATGCCGCACTATGTTCAGGCGATTCTGTAAAAATTGGTATTACTCCTTTACCCAACACTAATTATTTATGGAAACCTGCTACAGGCCTTTCTAATCCCAATATATCCAACCCAAAAGTGGGGCTTGTGAATAATGGAAACACCGATATTGTTATAAAATATGTGCTTTCCGCGACTAATCAACAAATTGGTACCTGTGTCTTAAAAGATTCGTTGTATGTAACTGTTAAACCCTTGCCTAAGGCACAATTTAATACACTACCGAATTATTGTGTTGGTTCCAATGTTACATTTACAGACAATTCTACAGTGACAACGGGCAAAAGTATTGCAAGTTGGTATTGGAGTTTTGGCAACAACTTATTTGACAATATTCAAAATCCGGTTATTAAATATACCACATCCGGAACTTTTACTGTTTCATTAAAAATAACTGATAATGTTGGTTGTACCGACGATACTGCACTTACAATAAATGTTTGGCCATCACCCATAGTTAATTTTTCGGTTGTATCCGCATGCCAAGGCGATTCGGTTAAATTTACAAATACTTCAACTGTACCAGCAGGAGGAAGTGTTCTTCAGTCTATATGGAACTTTGGAGACGGCTCCCCACTTGTTAGTGGAACATCTCCAAACCATATTTATCCTCTAACGGGTACTACTTATACTGTTCAATTAATTGTTACTTCAAATAAAAATTGTGTAAATACTGCTCAAAAAACGCTGAACATTTATCCGCAACCAACGGCTGATTTTAGCAGTTCACCGGTATGTATGTTTAATACAATGAAATTTGTTAATCTATCTACTGGAGATAAAAATTTCTGGAATTTTGGTGACGGGGGTACGGATAATTCACGCAACCCTTCTCATAATTATATTACTCCCGGTCCACATCAGGTTAAGTTAATAGCGAAGACGAATTTTGGTTGTTCTGATTCGATCGTGAAAACGGTTGTAGTTTATAATAACCCTAAGTTTGATTTTACATCTTCCGATACTGCGGGTTGCCCTACTTTTTGTGCTCCATTTAAAAGCACCATTTTTCCTGGAAGTGATACCATAGTGTCATGGAATTGGTTATTCAATACCGGAGATATAGCTACTGGAAATAATATAACATATTGTTATCAAAAAGATGGACAATATTCCCCTTCACTTATTGCTACAACTAATCATGGTTGTAAGGACACTGTTTCCAAGGTATATTATATTCATGTGTATCCTGAACCTAAAGCCAATTTTTCTGTTAATCCTCTTGAATTATCGGATTTTAATCCTATAACTAATATATTTAATAATTCATCTTCAGATGTAATTAAATGGTGGTGGAATTTCGGAGATAATACGACTTATAATGGATCAACACCTTTACCTCATAAATACCCTGTAGATGGATACAATGACTTTCTGATAAATTTAAAAGTGCAAAATAAGTATGGTTGTTTGGATAGTACTTTTCACATGGTGGTAATGAGATCTGAATCCGCTGTATTTATTGCGAATACGTTCACTCCCAATGGAGATGGTGTAAATGAAGAGTTCCGCCCTTATGCTTCCGGCATTTACCCGAAATCGAATTACGAAATGCTTATATTTGATAGATGGGGATTGTTGATTTTTAGAACCAATGAGTTAAATAAAGGTTGGGATGGAAAGTTAAAAGGGGAGGTATGTCAGCAAGATGTGTATGTGTACAAGGTTATTTTTACTGATAAGTCAGATGGTACAGTATTAAAAAGAATGAAGGGAATAGTAACATTATTGAGATAAAAAATGATTACGAAAAAAATAAATAAAATTGTACCAATAGTATTGGTGGTAGTATTTTATACTATAAATTTTGTATATGCCCAAACTACAAATCCTGCATCTTCTTGTGATAATTTGGATTTCAGACGAGGTAATTTTACCGGTTGGACTGCTCAACAAACAGTGTATCCGTCCAATTGGCCTGATGCAAATAATTGTGGAGGAGGTGTATTAACCACTTGTCCAAATGGGACCGGTATTGCCTGCAATGGGTGTTATTCAGGAACAGGCATGCCTGTTCCTGCAGCTGGTGTAGTACCTGGAGGAGTTCCTTTTTATAACAGAATAGGCCCTCCCAACGTTGGGGCTATGACTCCCGGTCGCCAAACAATTATAAGCGCTTCGGTACCTGATCCGTATTCCTGTAATAATATAATGACTCTTCCTCCCGGAGAACCTTTTTGTGCGCGTTTAGGAAATGGTGGACAAGGAGCATGGGGGGACGGGGTAGAATGGCAAATTGATTATTTAAGATATAGTTATGTAGTAAATAACACTAACAGTTTACTTACTTATAAGTACGCTGTAATTTTTCAGGATCCCGTTCGTGACCCTTTGCAAACAGCCCATACTCCCGGTATACGGCCTCGGTTTGTTATCAATGTCAAAGATGCAAATGGGAATCTGATTGATCCAACCTGCGGTAAACTGGAGGTTATTTATGATACTACAATATCTGGTTTTAGGGAATGTTCTTTACCCAGTCTTCAAGGTTATGGAGGTAATCCGTATGCTCTGGTAGGAACGGCTTATCGTGCATGGACAACAGTAACAGTGGATTTGCGAAAGTTTATAAATCAAAATATTACACTTGAATTTAACACTTGGGATTGCGGATGGGGTGGCCATTTTGGTTATGCGTATGTTTCGGCACGTTGTGATGCATTTGCTCTAAAAACGCAAACCTGTACAACAGATGGTTCTGTATTAATTCAGGCTCCTCAGGGTTTTAGTTATAAATGGTTCCCAGGTGGGCAAACAACAAAAGATATAAATATATATAATGCTAATCCTGGTGATACTGTTTATGTTGAAATGACTTCTGTAAGTGGTTGTAAAACTACCGTTGGTACCAAAATATATCCAACTTTAGCAATAGCAAATTTCAAAGCGAATCCAAGCATAGTATGTTTAAAAGATCCGATAGCATTTACTGATTCGTCTTCCAGTCATTATACTGGTAATAACTCTAGTGTACCTATTGTAAGCTGGAATTGGCGCTTTGGAGATGGAAGCGTATCCGCAGTTAAAAATCCGACACATACTTATACTACCGCCGGCACTTTTACAGTTACTTTAACAATTACCAATGCAAATGGTTGTACCGATTCTATAAAAAAAACAGTGCAAGTCATCCCCGCACCTAAAGCAAATTTTGTGATGAATGATGTTTGTGTTAACAGTAAAGCTACTTTCACGGACCTATCGCAGGTTACTGCACCGCAAGTGATCACCAATTGGACATGGACATTTAAAGATGATAACACAACGAGCACTCTTCAAAACGCATCTCATTTTTATAGTAAACCAGGAAGCTATGTAATTAATTTGGCAGTAAAGACCGACCAAGGTTGTGTAGATGATACCTCGCAGACAATAAAAATATGGCCGCTTCCAAAAGCGAATTTTATTGCAAAAGAAGTATGTATTGGCGATACCACTTTCTTTACAGATAAGTCACTTAAAAGCGATCCGGCAGATAATGTAGTAAACTGGATATGGAACTTTGGCGATAATTCAGCATTGAGCAGTGAACAAAATCCCGGGCATGTTTATTTTAAAGAAGACACCTATAAAGTACAATTGATTATAGGAACTGCTAAGGGCTGTGTAAAAGATACCACGATAGATGTGATAGTTCATCTAACACCTAAAGCCAACTTTGTAGCCAATCCAATATGTAAAGGAACGCCAATAACATTTCAGGATAAATCAACACCATCCACTATTATTAATGGCTGGCAATGGAATTTCGGGGATATAACAAACAATACATCCAACATTCAAAACCCAAGTCATACATACGATTCATCCAAGGTGTATAATCCTAAACTGATCATTACATCAAAGTATGGCTGTAATGATACTGTTATCATTCCTATCAATATTCCTGCTTTACCTACTGTAGATTTTGATGATAAAGCTGAAGGATGCAGCCCGTTATGCGTAAATTTTAAAGACCTTAGTTATTCGGGCACTGCTGATCCGATAAAAAAATGGGATTGGACATTTGGAGATGGCAACACCTCCACCATACCATCACCGCGGCATTGTTATCCTAACCCGGGGATTTATACTGTTTCATTAACCATAGAAACAGCCAACACGTGTAAACAATCCAAAACATGGGTGGATATGATAAAAGTATATCCACACCCGATAGCGGACTTTACTCCCAGTCCAAGCGAAACAGGGATGAGTTCCCCATTGATAAAATTTTATAACACATCAACAGGAGCAAATATGTGGCGTTGGACCTTTGGAGATAATGAAGGTGCAGTGGTAAAAGATACAAGTCATCTGTACAACAAAACAGGAAAGTATACAGTGTGGTTGTATGTTAAAAACCAATACGGTTGTATCGATTCAATAGCAAAAGATGTTATAATAGATCCGGAATGGACATTTTATATACCTAATACATTTACACCGGGCACCAGTAGTGGGGTGAATGATGTATTTTATGGAAAAGGTACAGGAATAAAAAAATATACAATCTGGATATTTGATAGATGGGGTAATCAACTATGGACCTGTGAACATGTTGGCAATCCTGAAGATTGGGATACCAAGCCATCAGAAGGATTACCATCCGCATGTAAATGGGATGGAAAAGTACAGCCTGGTGGCCCTGATATGAGTGGAAACAGTCATAAGTTGTCTCAAGAAGATGTATATGTGTGGAAAGTTGAATTAACAGATATTTTTAATGCCCAACATCGTTACATTGGTATTGTTACTATTATTCGCTAATTTTTTGATGCGCTACTATAGCCATTTTTTTTCCATCTGGACTAATTGCAATACGAGTGATATTGATGATACCGTATTTTGAAAGATCAGCAATTTTAATCCAACCTGATTTTTTATTTTCGAATTGATTTTTATAAAGCATACCTCCATCACCCATAATAATTGTTTGATCATTAAGAAAACAAAAATCTTCTCCTATAAATTTTTTTTGAGTTTCAATTTTTAAAACATCTAAATCTGTAGAATAAATAAAATTTGTTTTACTGAAAAATAATTTCCCCTTTTTATTATTTATTACAAAATGGAGTGATCGACCAATGCTATCTTGGATAAAAATTATTTTTTGCGTTTTAATATCCGCGAACTCCAGTTTATTTGGATCACTTATTAGAGATATAGCTATTAGGTTATTTTCCAGCCAACAATAATACCCGATTGAATCAACATCTTTAATTATTAAATTTTGCTCACCACCTTTTATAGGGAATTTCCAAAGCCGTTGTGTACTATCACGTTCAACCATTACTACTGAAATATTTTTTTATCCGGCATAACATTTGGAGAATATTCACTTGTAGACGTATTTGTAAATTGTGTAATTTTTTTTGTTTTTAGATCATATTTATAAATATCCGTTTGTTTTCCATCTCGCATCGAAGTATATAAAATAGTTTCCCCATCAGGAGAAAAGGAAGGTTGATTATCATAACCAGTACGGTTAGTAATATTTATTGGATTGGTAAGAATGATGGTGTCGTTCGTTGCTTTAATATCCAACAACCAAATATCTGTATTAGGAAGTTGAGCAAAACAATTAATCGATAGGAAAATAAAAATAATAAAGATAAATCGTTGCATCTTAATTACTACAAGTAAAAACAAATGCAGGAGGAAAATTCATAGGAGTAAAATTAAGGTCAACATTTTTGAAAGTGTTTCTTAAACGTCTATACAAATTCAATGAATATTGGTATTGAATGAATGCCCCTGCAGGGCACAATACTTTTTTAATGATTCTTAAAATATTTTGTACTACACCATTTGGTATCATTGTAAAAGGTAATGATGAAACGATATAATCTACTTTATCAATAGTATATTCTGATAAATAATTTTCCAAATTTTCAGCGGTATCGGTTATAATTTTCATTCGAGGATCCTGAATTTCTTTTTTCAGTTTCTCACAAAACTCTTCGTTGATTTCAAAGACAAGTAGCACAGCATCTTTCGGCATTTTATTTAGTAATTCCTGCGTTATTGTCCCGGTTCCAGGTCCAAATTCAACAATACATTTCAGGTTGGTAAAATCAATGGGTTCGATCATTTTTTTTACCAGAAATTTTGAACTAGGCGTTACTGATCCAATTTTAGTACCTGGTTTTAAAAATTCAGAAAAAAATTTCTTTTTGCTCATACTGTTTGTAATAAACTAAAACAATTCTGTTTGTTTACCGAAGGTAATACTTTTTTCATGATTTAGAAGCCACACCTTTCTCCAAAGCCCCCCACTATATCCAACAAGTTTTCCTGTACTGCCAATTACTCTGTGGCATGGAATAATAATACATATAGGATTCTTACCATTTGCATTGCCAACAGCACGGGTAGCATTCGCATCACCTAATTGTTTTGAAATTTGCAAATATGATTTTGTTTTTCCAAAAGGAATATCCACCAATTTATTCCATACTTTTTTTTGAAACGCACTTCCTTGCGGGTTTAATTTTAATCCGAATTCTTTTCTAATGCCAACAAAATATTCATCCAATTGATAAACACATTCTTTTAATGAAGGATGAATTTGTGTGGGATAGTTTTTTTTGTCTTCCAGAAATAAAACGGTAGCAATGCCATCTTCATTTCCCGTAATCTCAATGGCACCGATAGGAGAGGAATAATATGCAGTGTAGGTTTCCATTTATTGAAAATAAGTTCAGCAACTTTTAAAACTAAATTTATATTGGTAGAAAAACATTTGAACCTTGCAGAAACCTTGCAGTTTGTAAATGCTATTATCAGCTTGGTTGTTTTAAGCTAGTTTAACTTTCTGGTGAAGTAGTTCAACGTTAAAATTTATTTTTGCGTTTAAGGCTTTAAAAACTTTAATAATTGTTTCGAACCTCGCGTCAGTTAAACTGTTTTCAAGTTTTGAAATCTGTGCT
>JBBSPS010000170.1:0-8697 GCA_038258655.1 Bacteroidia bacterium | reverse complement strand
TATAAAAAAATCCTATTTTTGTCCCCATGATAAAAGCAAACGACCCTTTATTAAAATCATGGATTGAAGTTCCATCAAATAGTGATTTTCCTATACAAAATTTACCTTTCGGAATTTTTAAAACACAAAACTCTAGTCCGCGCGTTGGCGTGGCTATTGGCGATCAAGTACTTGATCTGGCGATATTAAATAAGCTTGGATATTTAAATAAATTAAAAATTGATAATTCCGTTTTTACGAATCAATATTTGAATGATTTTATTTCGCTTGGTAAATCAACTACAAGTGCAGTAAGAGAATGCATTTCAAATTTATTAAATGTAAATACTCCTGACTTACGTGATAACAAAGAAGCAAGAGCAAAAGTATTGCAATACATCAGCAATGTGCAAATGCAATTACCCGTGAGAATTGGTGATTACACCGATTTTTATTCCAGTATCGATCATGCAACGAATGTTGGAACTATGTTCAGGGATCCGGAAAATGCATTATTGCCTAATTGGAAACATATACCAATAGGGTATCACGGACGAGCTTCATCAATCGTAATTTCGGGAACAAACTTTCATCGCCCTAAAGGACAAACAAAACCTACTGATTCAGACCTTCCTATTTTTGGCCCGACTAAATTATTGGATTTTGAATTGGAAGTTGCTTTTATTGTTGGTAAACAAACACAGCTTGGACAAAGCGTTTCTACTGCTGAAGCAGATGATTATATTTTCGGATTAACATTATTGAATGATTGGAGTGCACGTGATATTCAAACGTGGGAATATGTCCCGCTTGGTCCATTCCTTGCCAAGAATTTCGCTTCTACTATTTCTCCATGGGTGGTTACATTGGAAGCTTTGGAGCCATTTCGTACAACTGGTTATAAACAAGAACCAAAAGTATTGCCTTACCTTGAATATAAAGGAGATAAAAATATTAACATCAATTTAGACGTATTGATTCAACCTGAAGCTGGCGAAGAAAATTTGGTTTGTCATTCCAATTACAAATTTATGTATTGGACCATGGAGCAACAATTAACACATCATACTTCTAACGGTTGTAACATTAATGTTGGAGATTTAATGGCTTCTGGAACTATCAGTGGCCATACACCTGATTCATTTGGCTCTATGCTTGAACTAAGCTGGCGCGGAACAAAACCATTGAAAATGAACGATGGCAGCGAACGTAAATTTATCAATGATAATGATACAGTGATCGTTCGTGGCTATTCAGAAAAAGATGGTGTACGAATTGGTTTTGGTGAAGCGAAAGGGAAAGTATTGCCTGCTAAATAAATGTTTCAATTCGTGGAAACCGAATTTTTAATAAAAAAGAAAAACGGATAGGACAATGTGCCGATTAGAATCCCTGTAACTGCTGATACAAGTATATTTGCCGGGTATTGAAGTCCTAAATATATTCTGCTGTATGATATAAGAATTGCTAAAACTATGAACGTTATTTTTAATGATTTATGTTTTTCCCAAAGAGCAAAATACAAAAAAGTACCGACTGAAAATGCTAAGCAGGCCCGTGAAGCAAAAAAACCGAATCGCCCCGAATCATTTCCTTCAAAATGAATAAATGTTGATATATACGGATCATAGCATGGCCTTACACGATGAATAACGCCATCAACAAATGAAGGAGTGAGCTTTACACAAATCAGGAATTGAAAAAAGGCAAATAGCAATACCAAGAGTATGTTTAAGATCAAACTCGTTTTGCTTTTCAGATTAAAATTCTTAATCAATACATAAGCAATAAATAATGATAATGGAATCCATAATAATAAATTGCTCAACCAATTCATCACGATATCAAAAAAGGCATTGTGAATTCCATTAAGAAAAAGAAAGGTTTTTTTATCTATTTCTGAAAAGTCCATGTGATAGGGGGTGTTTTCAAAAATAGAATTTTTATAGCTAATAAAATTAATAAATAGATTTTTAATATTAACATTTAGAGGTTGATAACAGTAGTTGATGAGGAAGGTAAACTATAATGAGGCATTCAACAAATTAAATAATCTATCATCTGATATCAAACAACCGGTTTGCAATAATTCAAATACTTCTATTCCTCTTTCTTTGATGTATTTTTTTTCGGTTCTAATTACATTTACGGCAGTCATATTATCTTCATTCCATTGAGAAAAAACATCTGTTGCGGTTAAATCAAGCTGGCTGTGTTCCTTTACACGGATACCAACCAATACTATTTTATCTTCAGCACAATTAAAAATATTGACTGTTTTTTTGTCCCGGTATTCCAGGAATTTAATTTTATTCGTTACTTTATCATATACAACATCACTGAATACATCAATCAGTTCTTCCGCTTTTTCAATTTCATTTTTTTTCATCTTTTCCCAATCCGGCCCGGTAATTTGTGCGGAAGCTAAAAAGTTGACGAACTCTTTTTCGAGTGCTTGCAATTCTTCGTTGGTAAGACGTTTGTATTTCATTATCTTGATTTATAAAACGGATCATTGTAAATTAATAGAACGCTGATGACAAGGTAAGATTAAACAGATTTTATCAGTGGAAGTCCGGTCAAATCCTCGTTATCTGCGTTCCATTACGTATTATCGATTATACAATAAATTTATACCTAAAACGGTTTCGGTTGAATTCACTGAGTTTATAAGAGACGCAGAAGGATAATCAAAACTGCTAATGCGATATGCTTCCGCAACAAATATTCGATTGCTTATCAGGTCATATTTTAATTGAACTGCTACATAACCTGTTAAATAAGTTGTCACACTTGGATTTTGGTAATTATATTTATAAATAGTTCCGTTGGAATGGCCAATCAAATAAGTATCAGCGTCAATTTTTACCGCGCTTAAAATAGCTCCTGCCGCTAAAGAGTAGGGGTAGGGATTCCATATATTATTATGTATAAGATCATATAATTGTATTACACCTTGGCCGGAACTATTTCCAAATACAAATACATTGTCATTGTCTTTTGCACAGAATGCGATCACATCCTGATTTATAGGAAATTGTTGTTTCGAGCTACCCGTTGAAAAATACGTGACCAACTTTTTTGCGGAAGAAGTTTTATCTTTTTCTTCCGTGATCATATAACCATTATTAAAACAAAGATGCTGAGGGTAAAATCCTGTTGTTGCTAAAGCGTTGTAAACAGGGCTTCCCATATAATCGTATCCTCTAATATTACCATCATATTGCGCGACATAATTATTTTTTTCGTCAGCATACAAACCAGTAAAATAAGGCGAAGAAGAAACAATGGGGGAAAAACTATATTTTGTACTATTATCTGATAATCTAACTCCGGTGAAACTTCCTGTAAAATTTCCGCACATACTAGCTTGTTGAAAATAACTATTGACAGCCGAACCAATATAGTCACCGGAAAAATTGTGATAAGGCATAATAGTACTAAATGCGCTGTCTATATAAGAAAGATTAGTTTGAGAAGCGGAGCTATAACTAGTAATATAAATTTTTTTCACTACTCTTGGAATACCTGTAATGAATATTTTTCGATACGTATGCGAATCGTTTTTGCCATCAGATGTACTTATTAACAGATAATAAATGCCGCTTTCCAAATGAATGTTATCAAGAGAATAGAAAAAATTAACCACCATTGAAGGGGATGATACAGGCACGGTCCTGGAAACATGTGCGGCACTTAAATTAGCATCGACCAAACTGATGGATACCGAAGTGATTGCAGTTTCATCACTTACAGTTGCTTTTACCTGCACCAGGTCATTCACATTATAAGATTGATTTTCATAAGGCGCACCAAAGGTTACTGTCGGTCCGAGATCATCTTCTTTTTTTTTACAAGAAAAAAAACTTACAGCCACAAGTAAAAAAAAGAATATGCGAATATTATTTCGTTGCATTTTATAAAGTTAATAAATTTTATTCTAAAAAGAGATAATAACCTTGGGAAGGGTTTGTTTTATTAGTATATTCGTAGTGATTCGTTATTCGTTGATCTGTTGATTACATGTGTACGATATGTTATTAAGTTTAAAAAGTATTTTTCCGCTTTTGAGTAATTTTGCCCCATGACTGATTTCACAACCAAAACCGATATAAACTCTCGCAGACGAGTGGCTAAAACTGCTCCTAATCAACAAATTCTGGATATGGGCAAAATGCAACCACAGGCTGTTGAATTAGAAGAAGCTGTGCTGGGAGCCCTGATGCTCGAGAAAGATGCATTGACCAATGTAATTGATGTTCTTCAACCACAAAGTTTTTATAAAGATGCGCATGCGCGTATATTTTCCGCTATTCAACAATTGTTTACTCGTTCCGAACCCGTTGATATATTAACTGTTACACAGGAATTAAAAAAAACCGGTGAGCTGGATATTATTGGTGGCGCATATTATATTACACAACTGACTAATCGTGTGGCATCAGCAGCCAATGCGGAGTTTCATGCCCGCATCATCGCGCAAAAATTTATTCAACGTGAACTTATCCGCATCTCTACAAAAACAATTACAGATGCATATGAAGATAGCTCAGATGTATTTGATCTGCTTGACACCGCCGAAAAAAATCTGTTTTCTATTGTAGAAGGCAACATTAAAAAGAACTACGATAAAATGAGCACGCTCATTAAAAAAGCCATCGAACAAATTGAAATTTCAAAAAATAAAAAGGATGGCTTATCTGGTATTCCTTCAGGTTTAACAGCTTTGGACCGCATAACATCCGGTTGGCAAAAATCCGATCTGGTAATTATTGCAGCACGCCCGGCAATGGGAAAAACCGCTTTGGTACTAAGTATGGCACGGAATGCTGCTGTTGATTTTGGTAAACCCGTTGCCGTTTTCTCTTTGGAAATGTCCTCCTTACAATTAGTAACGCGTCTTATTTCCAGCGAATCTGAACTTCCTTCCGAAAAATTAAAAAAAGGAAATTTAGAAGATTATGAATTCCAACAGCTTAATGATAAAATAAAAAAATTGGCTGAAGCGCCTTTATATATTGATGATACTCCCGGCTTATCCGTTTTTGAATTGCGCGCTAAAGCACGAAGATTAAAAGAACAACACGGTATCGAATTGATCATTGTTGACTACTTACAGTTGATGACAGCCGGTGGCGAAGGAAGAGGGAATCGTGAACAAGAGATCGCGACGATCTCACGCTCATTAAAAGGATTGGCAAAAGAGTTGGAAGTACCTGTTATAGCGCTTTCACAATTAAGTCGTGCAGTAGAAACACGTGGAGGAGATAAACGTCCTCAACTTTCCGATTTACGTGAATCAGGCGCTATTGAGCAGGATGCCGATATGGTTATGTTCATTCATCGTGCGGAATATTATAACATTACTGAAGATGAAAATGGAATGTCAACTGCCGGAGTGGCGGAATTAATTATTGCAAAACATCGTAACGGGCCAATAAATTCGGCGAAGACACGCTATATCGGGCAATTTACCAAGTTTGTTGATTTGGATTCTTTAGATCAGAATACCGATTACGGTTCTCCGGATGCAGGAATTAAACCATCTCAGGATTTTGGCTCACCGCATAATTCTGTTATTCGTGGATCTAAAATGAATGATATTGAAGAAGATCAACCGTTTTAATCTGCGCCTATAATGTTATGTCATTGCGGGGACAAAGCAATTTCTTTTATTCTTTTAGCCTTTTCGAATACGAAAAAAACATTATTCCTTGTAATGAAGCTATTAAATATTGGGTATGGAATTTGTAGATTTGCATAAAATTATGAAACGCTTAATAATCCTTTTCCTTTTCACATTTCTCAGCACTTTTTCACAAGCGGCATACATACTAATTCCTATGGACCTTGATCAGAAGGATCATTTGAAAGCCTACGGAATAGCGTATTGGGTGCTGAAACACGATCTTGAAGTTCACTGGTTACTTAATTATCGTGGTGGAAGTTTTATGATGAAAGATACGAAAGAAATTGAAAGTGAATGCACCATTCGCGGCATCACTTTCGAAGTGATAGCTGATTCAAAATCTACTTCAATACTTACCGAAATTTCCAACCCGGAAGTAAATATGGAAGATGTGAAATTAGAGAAAGCTCCAAAGGTTGCGGTATATTCACCCAAAACAAAACTACCTTGGGATGATGCGGTAACATTGGTTCTTACTTATGCGGAAATTCCATACGATGTAATTTATGATGATGAAATAATAAAAGATAAATTACTCACCTATGATTGGCTTCATCTTCATCACGAAGATTTTACAGGACAATACGGAAAATTTTGGTTTGGTTACAAAACAGTTCCATGGTACCAAGAGCAACAACGTGTGCTGGAAGCAAGCACGCATGCATTAGGTTTTGAAAAAGTATCGCAAATGAAATTAGCGGTCGCGAAAAAAATTCGTGATTTTACAGCAGGTGGTGGATTTTTATTTGCGATGTGTTCAGCGCCTGACAGTTATGATATAGCGCTTGCAGCGGATGGATTGGATATTTGCGAAAGTATGTTTGATGGTGATGGAACTACTCCCAATTACAATTCCAAGCTCGATTTTTCAAGAACGTTTGCGTTCACCAATTTTACACTTAGCACCAATCCGGCTGAGTATGCCAAATCCAATATTGATACATATGGTACGCGAGAAAAAAAATATGGTATCACAAAAGCAAATGATTTATTTACACTATTTGAATTTTCAGCAAAGTGGGATGTGGTGCCAACAATGCTTTGCCAGAATCATGAACAAATAATAAAAGGTTTTTGGGGACAAACAGTTGGTTTTGATAAAATCTACATCAAACCAAATGTATTGATCTTAGGAGAAAATAAAGCCGCTAATGAAGCACGTTATATTCATGGTGAATATGGCAAAGGCACTTACACTTTTTATAGCGGGCATGATCCTGAAGATTACCAACACCGTGTTGAAGACCCACCAACAGATCTTAGCCTGCATCCTAATTCTCCGGGCTACCGACTGATCTTAAACAATGTTCTTTTTCCTGCTGCGAAGAAGAAAAAGCAGAAGACATAAACAAATTTTTTCTAATGAAATTTGAATTACTTTTTTTTAACAGAGATCATGAGCCATGGACTTTGAGCATGCCATTTATTAAGCTTTAGTGTTTTTTCTATCCATTGAAAGAAACTGACAAGTATGCTATCTGATGTTACAGATAAGGGTATCCAATTCATTCCATCTATACTTTCAATTTGAAGCCCGCAATTGCCCAATAGATTTTCTAAGTCTTTAAATTTCATTTCCGTATACGGATTTATCCTGTCTTTTCGATGTTTTAGCTTTCGGAGAAAAAAGCGCCAGCTATCAGGATTGGTATAAGAAAAAATAAAACGGCCATCTGTTTCCAATAAAGAATTTATTTTATTAAAAAATTCATTCCAGTCCTTAAAATAGGGAATTGCTTCAATACAAAGAATCAGGGAATATGTTCCAGGGATTTTTGTGTTTGAGAAATCACCGCATATTGTATGGATATCTTTCTTCCTTTCTTTTAAAATTTGAATTGCTTTTTCATTTATATCAAGTACAGTAATATTTTTTGAATAATCCATCAACGGCACTGCAAACCTTCCAGCACCTCCCGCAATATCTAATATTCTCTCGGTTTTATTTTTACAATGATCAATTATAAATTGGTATTGAACTTTAGTTTTGTAACGACCTGTCCTGTTATTATATGCCCGTTTCTCTACGTAATCCCATATGTAATCCATCTTTTTTGCTTTGGTGTTTATTATTTAAATATTGTTTATCTATTTTTCGTTTGATAAAGATATCTTTTTGTTTTATAGTATAAAGAAGTTAATGTTAAAGAGAATAATCCACATGAAATTAAATTTTTAATCATATTATTATATGAAAAATAATGATGTATCAGGATAAATTTCATTAAAACACAACAACAAAATAAAATGGTGAGTATAATCCAATAATATTTATTTTTTTTCATGTCGTTTAACTTATTTTTAGGTAATTTAAGCAATAAGTGTATTAATATTATTCCACCCAAAACAGAACTGGTATGTTTAAATATCTTATAATTATATATTTCTAAGCCAAATAAATTAGTTTTCATCAATAAAAATGGATTATGCATTACAAAATATCCATTATATGACGTAAAACTATCCCACAAGAAATGTGTGGCGGAGCCTAATAAAATTGAAAAAATCACGATCATCCAATTATCCTTAAAATAGTTAGTCCAGTTAACCAAATCAAGAGTTAATAACCTTAATTTTAAAAAATCAGGAAGATTATTAATTAAAAAATCTCGGATTACTTGGTGAAAAAAAGTTATAATTAATACGCCTAGCGGAAGATCAAACCAAAATAACCCTAGAATTGTGTGACTATATGAGCTGTCATTATCAAACCTTATAAAATATTCGAAGTCAGGCACAATGCTTCCTATTACTAATCCACTTAAAGAATAATATTTTTTTGGCAAGTATCTAAAAGGCAATATTAACGCTGGATGTGAAAAAGTAAACCCCATTTCATAAATAATAGAACAAATAAACATAAAAGTTTTAAAACTTTTCTGTTAATAAATCACTAGCGTCCGAAATAAATTATCAATAAAAGGGAGTTACTAACAAGTAATCTCCCTTTTTTAATGGAATTTTGTTTTTGCAGAACCAAAAACCATATGAGCAAAAGTAAATATTATTTCGGACAGAGTGCACTGGGT
>JBBSPS010000169.1:0-8789 GCA_038258655.1 Bacteroidia bacterium | reverse complement strand
GTTTAATCTTGCATCTAACCTTTTTTTCTGTTCTTTTTTGGAAATGTGCAGATAGAATTTTAACACGATGGTATTATTGTATTGCAAATGCTCTTCAAATTTATTGATTACCTGATAACGTTCAGATATCGTTTTTTTATTGAGTAAATGATGAACAACAGGGAATAAAATATCCTCATAATGCGAGCGATTGAATAGTTGGATCATTCCTTTTTCAGGCAGGTTAGCATAAATACGCCAAAGAAAATCGTGTAATTTTTCTTCTTCTGTTGGGGACTTAAAAGATTTTACATTGCATCCCTGCGGATTGGTGAAGGAAAAAACATGCCGAATAATCCCGTCTTTGCCTGAAGTATCCATTCCTTGCAATACAACTAATAGCGCATGTTTGCCTTCAGCATAAAGTAGATTTTGCAGGGAGAACAGTTGTTCACGTAATTTTACTAACTGTTTGTTTGTCACTGATTTTTTAACAGTATCAGGCGCAGTTGTAGATATATGATTTATATTTTTCAAACTTAAAACTATTTGACAAAGGTGTATGCATTAGGCCCTTAAAGCGTTACATATTTGAGAAAAAAAGTTACATATATCACATGTTTTTATTTACTCAAAAAACATTAATAAAATTTACCAAACCAAAAATTACTTGCTTCTCTTTCATTTAAAAACAGCCTGATCAAATGTGTAGAACAAAAAAATACGTGATATGTGTAAGATATTTCCAAATATGTGTAACGCTTTGACAATTGAATGTCCCCTCCTTTGTCCTATAATTATTTAAAACTAAAAACCAATATATAACAATGAGAAGCAAAATTATTTTACCAAAAGAAAAGAATGCTCCAATGCAAAAGCAAAAGAGATATTCCGGTTTTCCCAATACAATGTGGGTGATTATGTTACTATTGGCCGTTTTTACATGGCAATGTAAAAAGGATGATTTCAAAGGGGAAGTAAAAGGCAATTGTCCTACAGTGATCTCCACTGATCCTGCTAATGGGGACACAAGTGTTGTTATCAGCAAAAAAATTACAGCCACTTTTAATGAAGTAATGGATCCTGCAACTATCAACACAACAACCTTTGTATTAAAACAAGGAGTTGTCACTGTTTCAGGAACAGTTAGTTTTTCAGGTGTTACAGCAACATTTACGCCTACTAGTTACCTCGCAGTAAACACTACGTATACAGGTACAATTACAATGGGGGTAAAAGATCCTGCAGGAAACGCGTTGCGTGCTGATTATGTCTGGAGCTTTAAAACGGGCGGTACTTCAAGCGCAAACCAACCACAGGTAATTTTCACAGATCCTACGAATGGTGCTGTGGCGGTTCCTCTCAATAAAAAAATAATTGCAGGTTTCAATAAAGTAATGAACGCCGCAACAATAAATGGGACTACGTTCACGCTGAAACTAGGAGCAACTTCGGTTTCAGGATTAGTAGGCTATACCGGTACAACAGCTACTTTCAGCCCAACAACTAATTTAACAGCCAACACATTATATACTGCTACAATTACTAAAGGAGCTAAAGATCCGGCTGGCAATGGATTGGCGAATAATTATACATGGACCTTTACTACCGGCGCCGCTTTAGATACTGTAAGACCAATGGTAATTGCAACAGATCCAATGAATGGCGCTTCAGCTGTGGCACTTAACAAAATTGTTACCGCCAAATTTAGCAAGTCAATGGACCCTGCAACGATCAATTCTACAACTTATTTATTGAAACAAGCAGGAGTTACAGTTCCGGGGGGTATTACTTATTCCGGTATAACTGCCACTTATAACCCTTCATCTAATCTATTGTCGGGAACCACTTATACCGCCACAATTACTACGGGGGCAATGGACCTTGCCGGTAATTCACTTGCAAGTAATTATACCTGGACTTTTACAACAGGTGTTACAGCTGGACAGCCAACTGTAGATCTTGGATCAGCCGGAAATTTTGTGATACTTGCGGGATCTGGCGTTACCAATACAGGCCTTACTATTATTAATGGAGATCTTGGAACAAGTCCTACCGGCACAGTGAATGGATTTCCTCCGGGAAAAGTGAACGGATCAATTCATGCAGCGGACCCAACAGCGGCTCAGGCAAAAATAGATTTAACCACTGCATATAATGATGCGCAAGGAAGATTAACAGGAGCGATTAGTTTACCGGGAAATTTAGCCGGACTTACATTAGCTCCGGGGCTTTATTCAAATTCCAGTTCTGTCATAGTGTCGGGAGGCGATGTTACTCTTGATGCGCAGGGAGATGTGAATGCCATTTTTATTTTGAAAATGAGTTCTACCCTTACAACAGCTGTAGGCAGTCATGTTATTTTAAGCGGCGGTGCGCAAGCTCAAAATATTTTTTGGGGAGTTGGTTCTTCAGCAACACTTGGAACAAATTCTATTTTTTATGGGAACATCCTTGCCGACCAGTCAATTTCGTTGAACACTGGAGCAGTATTGAATGGAAGAGCGTTGACACGAATTGGTGCGGTTACACTACAATCCAACATTGTTACTAAACCTTAATGGAGAAAAGTAATTGAACTAAATAAAAAACTAAACTAAACTAAACTAAATTAAATTTAAACGAAAATAATATGTTACAAAATAGAACGATCCGAAAATTATTTATTCAACCCTTGATGTTGCTTGGTATTGCCACCACAACACAAGCTCAGGATATCAGGCCTCAACCAAAATTTTGGTTTGGTGCTTCTGCCGCCGCTAATTTTAATTTTTATACCGGCACCACTCAAACATTAAATTCTACAGTAATGGCTCCAACAGCTTTTCATAAAGGTTTTGGAGTAGACCCGTATGGCTCTGTTTTTATGGAGTACAGGCCCAATCCAATTTTGGGTTTTATGTTAAACCTTGGATATGATGGCCGTGGTGGGTCTTTTGATAAAGTCAATGCGCCATGCGATTGTCCTGAATCATTAAAAACAAATTTGAGTTATGTTACTATTGAGCCAAGCTTACGCGTAGCTCCATTCTCAAACGGTTTTTATTTATTTATCGGTGGAGCATACAGTTATAACATTGATAAATCATTTACATATACGCAAAAAGAAAAACCTGATGCTAAAGGAGATTTTAGTGATGTGCGACAACGGATTTTTTCGGGACAAGTTGGAGCCGGGTTCGATATTCCACTTTCTTCTGTAACTAATTCGACACAGATAAATCTTTCTCCGTTTGTTTCCTATCATCCTTATTTTGGACAGGAACCACGCTCGATAGAAAGCTGGTCATTGTCAACGGTGCGGGTTGGTGTAGCATTGAAATTTGGAAAGGTTCGTGAAAAATCTGTTGCGATGATTCCTGCGGTGATTCCAGCAGTTGCTTTAGGTGAAATAAAATTTTCCGTAAAGGCACCTTTAACAGTGCCGGTAAAACGTAAAACAAAAGAAACCTTTCCACTTCGTAATTATGTGTTTTTTGATGAAGGTTCATCGGAAATACCAAACAGATATGTAAAATTACAGAAGGATAAAGCGGTTGATTTTAAGGAAGCACAGTTACAGGAACCCGAGCCGAAAGATGCGGCTGGAAGGTCTCAACGCCAATTGTCGGTTTATTATAATATGCTAAATGTTGTTGGGGATCGCATGAGAAAAGACCCAAGTGTGAACGTAAAGCTGATAGGGGCTTCTGCCGGAAAAGGCGCGGAGCTTGGTAAAACATATGCGGAATCTGTTAAACATTATTTAGTGGATGTATTTGCAATTAACGAAGCGAGGATCACAACTGAAGGAAGAGATGAGCCTGTTATTCCATCGGAACAACCCGGTGGTAAAACAGATCTTGTTCGACTTCGCGATGGGGATCGCAGGGTTGATATTGTAAGCACTTCACCTGATCTGCTTGCGCCGCTTCAAATTAGCGCGATACAGGCCGATCCATTAGATAGCCGTATTGTTTTCAAAGCAGCCGGAGCAAAGGAATTACTTAGGTCATGGACTTTAGAGGTTGAGAACGAAAAAGGAACTATTCAACGCTTTGGGCCATTTACAAAGGAACAAGAAAGTATTTCAGGAAATTCTATTCTTGGAGATCGTGCTGAAGGGAATTATAAAGTTGCAATGATTGGTTTAACGAAAGATGGAAATGTGATCAGGAAAGAAAGTACTCTTCATCTTGTACACAATGCAGTACCGAAAGAAGAAGGATTACGTTTCAGTATTCTTTTCGATTTTGATAAATCAAAAACAGTAGTGGCTTATGAAAAATTTCTGACTGAAGTTGTTGTGCCACTTATTCCAAACAATGGAACTGTTATTATTCACGGTCATTCCGATGATATTGGAGATGAATATTATAACTTGAATTTATCCCTGGAACGCGCTCTGGATGTACAACACATTCTTCAGCAAGCGATATCAGGCACACCTAAAACGGGAATTACATACGAAACATACGGATTTGGCGATGATGCTGATTTTGCGCCATTTGAAAACAAACTTCCCGAAGAACGTTTTTATAACAGAACAGTAATTATTGATATTGTTTCCCCAATGATAAAATAGGAATGAATTAATGGCATTTTTTTAATAACAAAAAACAGAAGGCCGTCTTAAAATAAATTTAAGGCGGCTTTTTTTTGATGCCTGATGTTCTTTAATTGTCGAACCTTCATTTGCCTGAAAAAGAGTGATTTATGTAACTTTCCGTTTAAGATATGTAACACTTCTCTGTTTAGAGGTCGTCATCTTTGTATCGTGAAAACTAATTTACTACCTAAACTAAATTCAAATGAAAAATAAATTACAAAGCACATTTATGGTGCTTGCCTTGTTATTAATACCAGGTATTAATTTCGGACAGGTGGCTAAAGCGCCCAATTTAAAAACAGTTGCCAACTTTGTTCTTTTTTCTAATGATGGACTGGTAAGCAATACCGGTACATCACAGCTTACTGGCAATGTAGGTTCTAATAATGGTGGCTTAAGTAATTTTGGTAATGTGAACGGCGTGATGCATGACAAGGATGCTGCAACCGGACAAGCCAAAGCTGATTTATTGGTTGTGTGCGATTCAATAAACGCGTCAATTACTAAATTCAACATTGCGGTTCAATTAGGTAACGGACAAATACTCATCCCGGGAGTTTATGCAATAGGTGCGCCTGCGAACCTAGATCTTGTTCTTACATTAGATGGGCAAGGAGATCCGAATGCAGTTTTTATCATTAAAATTTTAGGAACACTTAATGAAAGCTCTAATGCAAAAGTAAAATTGATCAATAAGGCACAGGCATGTAATGTGTTCTGGAAAGTACAAGGGCAGATATCAATAGCTTCTGGTGCTACTATGAAAGGTACTGTTATTGCCGACAATGCGGCATTTATAATGAATACAAATGATACACTTGAAGGAAGAGCCATTTCTACAACAGGTGCGATTACAGTTAATGGAATAATGGCATATACCCCGATAGGTTGTAACATCCCACTTCTTACAGGGCCGAAAGCTCCTACATTAGGTGCAGCCGCTTGTTATGCATTATTTTCCACAGATGGTTATGTTATTAATACAGGTACAACTAAAGTTACTGGTGATGTTGGTAGTAATAAAGGTTCCGCTGCTGGTTACAGTCAATTAGATGTAACAGGCCAGATCCACCTTATTCCGGATGGTTCTACAGCACAATGCGCGGCAGATTTATTGCTTGCGCGTACATATGCAGATACTATAAAATACGATATTGAATTACTGGATCCTATTAATTTTGGACGCGGCTTGGTTTTAACACCACATGTTTACCGTATGAATGCAGCGGCTACACTTACAGATACACTTTACCTGAACGCACTTGGTGATCCTAATGCAGTGTTTATTATTCAGGTAAATGGAGGAGCGCTTGCAGCAGCTGTAAAGTCAACCGTTAAGTTAATCAATGGCACACAGGCAAAAAATGTATTCTGGAAAGTTGATGGCGAAGTTGATGTGTATGATCATGCTGTTTTCTGCGGAACAATAATCGGCAGTGGCGCTGTGAAAATTTTTAATACTGTTACACTTAACGGCAGAGCAATGACAACTGTGGGTGCTTTAACAACTGACGCAATGAATATTGTCGCTTCTGTGATACCTCTAAACTGTGGAACTGTAGGAATTTCATCCATTGAAGTAATAAATACGGAAGCAGTTACTATTTATCCGAACCCATTCAGCACATCCGCGACCATTCTTGTAAATGATGTGATGCAAAATAATAAAATTGAATTGAGGATTTACAATGTATTGGGCGCAGAGGTGATGAATACCATTATCACAAAACAATCAACCATGCTTGAAACAAGTAATCTTTCTTCAGGGGTTTATTTTTACAAAGTGATCTCTAATAACAACATCATTCAGTCAGGTAAACTGGTTTCACAAAAATAAATTGTTAATATATAAAAAAGCCCTCTGTCCGATAAAACCGGGGCAGGGGGCTTTTCTTTTCAGGTGTAAAAAGCAAAATGGGATATGTGATTTTTGTAACTTTTTCCCAAAGTTGTGTAATGTAAACCCTTATTAAGGAACACACCTTTGCCACGTTGTGAAAATTCATTCACGATGTTAAATAAAATAAAATGAAAAAAGCAACCGGGTTGTTTTCCGCGATCACATTGGTAATAGTAATTATTATTTCTAGCCCTTCATTCGGACAAATGAAAATGGGAACAAAAAAAACAAGTCCAATAGAAAATGCTACTACGCTCAAAACAAATATGCGTAAACTTTGGGAAGATCATATTACATGGACACGCAATGTTATTTTTTGCCTTGTTGATGAACTTCCCGGAACAACGCAGGCTGTAAATCGCCTTCTTCAAAACCAGATTGAAATTGGCAATGCTATTAAAACGTATTATGGAGAGGACGCTGGAAAAAAAATAACTGAGCTTTTGTATGCTCATATAAACATTGCAGCCGAAGTAATTAAAGCAGCAAAAATAGGTAATGCAACAGTTCTTGGAGAAGCCAACACAAGATGGTATGCAAACGCGGATGATATCTCTATATTTTTGAGCAAAGCAAATCCCAATTGGGCATTAGCGGATATGAAAATGATGATGGATGACCATTTAAAAATAACAACAGATGAAGTAGTGGAACGTATCAAAAAAAATTACGACGGAGATGTGGTTGCTTTTGATAAGGTACATAATGAAATACTAAAAATGTCGGATATGCTTGCTGATGGTATTGTTAAACAATTCCCTGAAAAATTTAAAACAGCCGGTACTCAGTCAGCATCTAAATAAAATACTTTTTTTTGCAAAATTTAAATGACATGCAACATATCGTAAAAGTAAAATCAGTTGATAAGGTAACTCATGATGTCTTAAAAGTTATAACTGAAAAACCAGCATATTACCAATTTACACCAGGACAAGCTACTGAAATTGCTATAAACAAAGATGGTTGGAAGAATGAGAAAAGGCCTTTCACTTTTACCTGTCTTCCGGATAATAATTATCTCGAATTTAACATCAAAACATACCCTTCCCATAAGAGTGTTACCAATGAGCTTCTGCATCTAAAAAAAGATGATGAGTTGATCTTGCATGATGTGTTTGGCGCAATAAGTTACAAAGGCGAAGGTGTATTTATTGCCGGTGGCGCAGGTGTAACTCCTTTTATTTCCATCTTCAGATATCTTCAGTCAAAAAAACAAATAGGAAATAATAAACTAATCTTCGCAAATAAAACCAAAGCGGATATAATACTTGAAGAAGAATTCAGAGAAATATTGAGTAGTAATTTTATCAATATATTATCAGATGAAAGGGCTTATGGATATTCAAATGGGCATATCACTGAAGATTTTATTAAAGCAAACAGTGATGGAATAAACCAACTGTTTTACGTATGTGGCCCACCGTCAATGATGGATGCAATAGAAAAGCAATTAACGAATTTGGGGGTAGTTGAAAAATTAATTATCAAAGAAACATTTTAGACATATAAAAATAAAATTTTTGTCCGAAAGGAATAAAAAGCATTCTGTATTATTTTGGGATGTTTTTTTGCATAAAAGAAAGCGTGAATTATATAGCTTTTTCCCATACTTCTGTGGTGCTTACAGCAATTAATAAACCCACCTTTGCCCTGTGATTATTCATCTCTGTTCCTTCAGTTACGGTAATTTAAACTAAAGAAAATGAAAACAAAAAAAATAGTAGCAACTTTTGCAATAATATCAGTTGTCTTAATTGGAGCTTGTAAAAAAGATAAAAATGAACCAGCACAAATACCAACATCTTCGGGCACAACTCTGCAAACAATCCCTGTTCAAAGTACAGTGCAGCCAACAGTGGCACTCGCGGGTGCAGCTAATTTTGCGATACTTGCAGGCTCATCAGTTACCAATACAGATGCAACTAATATTACAGGAGATCTGGGGTTAAGCTCTGGTACATCTGTAGGTGGTTTTCCTCCAGGAATTTTGGTTGGTACACAGCATGTTAATGATAACATAGCCAATCAGGCAAAGCTTGATCTAACAGCGGCGTATAATGATGCGGCGGGGCGAACTTGTACGGACATTGTAACATTGTCCGGAAACATTGGTGGACTTACTCTTACTCCAGGGTTATACAAGTCAACTTCTTCGTTGGCAATATCATCAGGTGACCTTACTTTTGATGCGAAAGGGAATGCCAGTGCTGTATTTATTATACAGATAGCTTCTACACTTACCACTACTGGAGTTTCCTTAATTTCCCTCCTATACTAATCTAAAACTAAGTATTATCAGGCTTTTGCCCCAGTTTAGAAGTG
>JBBSPS010000168.1:0-8806 GCA_038258655.1 Bacteroidia bacterium | reverse complement strand
TATGAACTTTAAACGAGTCATAAACCTCTGGAAGCAGAGGGGTACAGTTTTTGTTGAAAATTTATTCGCACTAATAATCGGGTACTACTATCACCATTTATTTACTCAAAAGCTTAAAACGACTTTTTGAGGTGCGACTAAGTAATTTTGTTTTGAACACTAAAAAAAGCAAAATTAAATGCTTACATAATCTGCTTCATCAATTTATCAAAAACACAATACTCTTGAATTTTTAAAAAACTATAAGATCAGGCTACTACTTGGTATTGTATTTGAATTTTAAAAGGGGAGTAAAATATTTAATTTTTAAAATAATAATCGCTTTAATATCAATTCCTTATTTTTCACAAAACATAAAACCGGGTAGCACATTAAACAATGGAAAAAGCAGAAAAATATATTTGCAAACAATTTTTTTATTGCCGGCTTATGTTTTTAATACGTGACAGAAATTGGAAACTAATCAGTGTTTTATAATGAGGGCATATCCATTAAGTTATTCTAAATTTATTAGTCAAAATAAAAAAACTCCTGCAATATTAATATTGCAGGAGCTTTTTTTATTCATCTAAACAATTAATCCTATTGTGTAATCACCATACGCTTTGTCAAAGTGGTATCTCCTGCTTTTAAAGAATAAAAATATACTCCAGGAGAAAATTGGCTTCCATCAATATTAATGGAATGCATTCCGGAATTTTGTATCCCTTCATTAAGGGCAAATAATTTTCTTCCGGTAAGGTCATAAATTTCTAAACTTACGCTTGCTGATTTCATAAGTTCGTAATTGATTACAGATGTTTTATTAAATGGGTTGGGATTATTTTGAAATAATTTGGTTTCTGAATTTTTAGAAACTTCATCAATTCCAACAAATCCGGATTTAATGTTTAATCGGATCATTGGTAAAGCTTTTGTATTATACCAATCTGGGGGAGTTGCGGTAGATAAATAAAGTAATGTTGTTCCGCTTGGTTGTTTTGTGATCCTATCTGCACCTAAAACAACCTGAGATACTGGTGGTACTGCAGTTGTATTAGAACAAAGAATAGAGGCTAAATAGCTTCCTCCCGCTTTCAAAATTATGGACACGGGCAGGGTAACCCATTTTCCTTTCTGTGCAGCAGAAGTAATAGCATAGTCAGGAGAATTTGCGACCAAGGTTGGTACACCCGCAATTAGTTCATAAATTCTGGCTTGAATTGCTGTATTTAAAGTGCTTGCTGTATCAACATATACAGAGACGGAACTTGCTTGGGCCTTTACAGGGATTTCAAAAAGATTAGCTATCTCAGACAAATCTTCTTCGCCTCCCACAAAAAAATTTGGACTTGTTGTACTTGATAATATTCCGTTGTCTCTTGCATAAATAGTATCTGTTATAGCAAATGTTGAAACCATGGAATTATTTAAAGTATCTGCCGTTAGCTCTGTTTCTGTTTGACTTAACCTAAATTTTGCTGTATACGATAATATTTGAGAAAGTGGAGTAAATACAGGTGTAGGTATTTTGAGTGTATCAATTGCTAAATAAGGTAATGATGCAATTACCGAACTGTTTTGATTATATACCGAACTTGTTCCATTTGAAATATTAACATTTAATTTAACATTGGTTTGTGCTGAAGAGCCTAAATTTTTAGCCACGGCACGGAATGAAACAGGTTGTATTTGCGTTTTAGGTGTTTGTGTATAATATCCGCCATCCATATAACCAAAATCAATATACGCTCTATCTAACGAAACATCATTGGCAGGGATATCCATCAACGAAACATCATCAATCATCCATGAATAAGCACATCCCGGAGCACCTCCTAAAGTACTTGGACTATAAAATTCAAATCTAATCCAAACTGTTGCTTTGTTTCCTGCAGTAGCAGTAATATTTATTTTTACTATTTCAGGATTTGTTGGGCAAAAATCATTGTCATTAAGATTTACATTTACAGGGTATTTTGTCCAGCTTGTTCCATTATTACTTACAAAAACAAAAGTGCTATCACTAAACCTTTTATACTGTTGTTGAAATTGTAAATTAACAAACGGGTGGGTGGAACAGTTTATTGAGTTTGCAGTTGTAATATCGGCTATTTGACCGGTAGTAATACTGCAATCTTTATCGGAATCAAATAATCCAAATCCGTTTGTTTTAGTAGTTGAATTAATTGGAGTGATTGGAAAACCTCCCGAAGGCCCTGCAGTGCCAATTGTCCATACTCCAGTACCCACTGATGACGCTATTGTCCAGTTGGCAGGCACTGAAAATTGATCAGACCAAAATGTTACTTGTGGAGATCGGTTATTATTAATCTCGTTCATTAATAATAATCCATTATTTGATTGATTATTATTTTTGCTACTTGGATGATTTAATTTAGTAGCGGTTGACTGGCTCATTAAAGAGCAACTCATTATTAAAAGCGGCAAAAGAGAAGTAGGTTTTTTCATGTAGTTTATTTTTAATTATTAATATATACAAATGTAGGGTTTAATATATTCTGACCAAATCATTTTTTAGATTTACGTAGAAGTCATACCTGCGGTTTTTTCTTATACAATATACTACCCTGTTTATAAAAACAAAAAAATATAGTTGTCATATCTTATACCAATACTTAATATAAATTAGTCGGCTTTCATTAGCCTCTCTCCAAAGGAAAGGGAAGCAATGGTCTAATACCAATTATTGGTATTAATACTCTGATAGTATTCGATATAAATAAAAAATTAGTACACGTTTAAATGTATCCATGGTAACACCTGGATGGTATAAAAAAATTATAAAATAAAACCCTGCCGATAATACCGACAGGGTTTTTTACTTTTTGTACCTAATTTACTCTAAGATAGAGCTCTTTTATTTTGTGACAACTAGTTGTTTTGTAAAATCACGACCGTTCGCCCTTAACTGATAAAAATAAGTTCCGGCAGCTAAGTTACTTGTTTCAAAATCTACTTTATACGTTCCAGCAGCCTGGGTATCATATTCTTTGTCAACTATTTTTCCTCCATTTTGATCGTAAAGAACAAGGCTTACTTTATTTGAATTTTTTTCTAATGTATACTCAACTGTAGCTTTTTCAACGCTAGGGTTAGGATAAGTCGTTAATTTCATTCCGTTATAAAATTCTTCTACTCCTGTTACATTTGAAAATACAGCAAACAATGCCAAATTCCAATCACCGTCTCCCGTACCAAGTGTAGGTGCTGCTGCAACACTCCACCATTGGTCTTCTACAATCCATTTAGAAGTTGTACCAAACCCACTCAAAACAAATGCATAATCCAAATTTTGTGCATCTCCTAGATGATCGCAAGCTAAACCAACAGTATCACCAGAAGCAAGTGCGCCATCCGGCCATCCGCTTATTGCTGGATCGTTAGGAGCCCTTGCATCCATCACTATTGCAAAATCGCCGGTAAAAGTTACCGGAGTTGTTAAAGGAATATAATTTCCAAGTGGAAATTTATGAATGCCTTGAGTGCCATGCGGAAGGGTATCAATTGCTAAAAAAAGCAAACTCGCAGTAGCTACGGGCGCACCAGTAGGGCCAGGCGCATTTAATACAGCACCATTGTATGTTCCACTACTAGTTGTGTTACATGCTTTATTAGGTGCCATTGGAAAAAGAAGAAAATTAACCGCTGAACTTGCAGAAGCAGTAGAGATATCATGTTCTTTCGCTCCAAATGCTGCTATAATACCTACAATTTTAACAGTTGAACCGATAGTCAGACTTTGATAGCCTTGCCCCCAGATATTCCAATTACCGACATTATTTCCAAAAGAATATCCATCATGCACTTGAGTGAGCGGTCCCCAAGTTGTCTTATAATAGTAACCAGTGTTACCAAATTCAAATTCTGGCTGAAAATCTGTAACATTACGAAGCCCTGTAGTATCATAAGCAACAGCTCTTGAGCTAGAATAGGATGAAGAATGTTCAATTGGAGCAGCCTGGCAAGAGTGATTGCCTTGCATACCTTTTCCTGGTTCGAAATTTTGTGCAAACAGCGTTACTGTAAGTAATAATGCGCTTGATAATAAGTAAATTTTTTTCATGTTTTTTATTTTTTGAAATGTTTAGTATTTTTATTGTTGTAAATGTAATTTATACTGTATAATAAAATCAAACCCAAAAATCACAAAGTTTAATTCTCGAAAGCACCATTTTAATGCCTAATAGTTCATAAAACTATTAAAAATAAAGGGTTATATAAGATCATTAGGTTAATTGTCGATAGAGTTGGCATATTACAAAATTTTATAATTGAAAAATTTTATAATTTTTCAAACAAAAAAGATTTCAGCATTCACTATGCCAACTCTACCTCTGCATAAGCTTCTATTGGGGGGCAAGCGCAAATTAAATTTCTATCTCCTTGCGCATTATCCACACGTGCTACACTCGGCCAGAATTTACTGTCCTTCACCCACTTCAATGGATACACAGCTTTTTCGCGCGAGTAGCTGTGTTTCCAATCATCGGTAATTACTGATTTTGCAGTGTGTGGTGCATTTTTAATTACATTGTCTTCTCTATCTGCTTTGCCTAAAATAATCTCATCGATCTCTTTACGTATGCTGATCATCGCCGAACAAAAACGATCCAGCTCTTCTTTTGATTCACTTTCCGTTGGCTCCACCATTAATGTATCATGTACCGGAAACGAAACTGTTGGTGCATGGTAACCATAATCCATCAACCGTTTAGCGATATCGCCAACTTCAACTCCCGCATCTCTTTTAAATGCTACACAATCCAATATCATTTCGTGGGCGCAACGTCCGTTTTTACCGCTATATAAGGTAGGGTAATGATCTTTCAATATTTCTTTGATATAGTTGGCATTTAAAATAGCCATCTTGGTTGCCTCTGTAACACCTTCCCCTCCCAACATTTTAACATATCCATAGGAGATTAGTAAAATTAACGCGCTGCCATAAGGCGCCGCTGATACAGCATGGATTCCTTTTTCGCCGCCTGTTTTAATGATTGAGTGTGATGGCAAAAATGGCACTAATTGTTTTGCTACACCAATTGGCCCCATTCCGGGACCGCCGCCGCCATGAGGGATCGCAAATGTTTTGTGTAAGTTCAAATGACAAACATCAGCACCAATATTTCCCGGGCTTGTTAAACCAACCTGCGCATTCATGTTTGCCCCATCCATATATACTTGTCCGCCATTTTCATGAATGATATTGGTGATCTCGATAATGCTCTCTTCATAAACACCATGTGTACTAGGATAGGTGATCATCAAACATGCTAATTTATCTTTATGTTGAACGGCTTTTGCACGCATATCATCCACATCGATATTTCCTTTTTCATCGCATTTCACTAATACGATCTGCAATCCACACATGGCAGCACTTGCAGGATTTGTACCATGCGCCGATGTAGGAATTAAAACAATAGTACGATGCGCATCGCCACGTGACTTATGATACGCCTGTATCACCAGTAAGCCTGCATATTCGCCTTGAGCGCCACTATTGGGCTGCATACTCATTTTTGCGAATCCGGTAATTTCACTTAATGATTTATCGAGATCATCGATTACTTCCTGATAACCGGTCGCTTGTTCAATCGGAACAAACGGATGAATATGTGCGAATTCGGGCCATGTAAGCGGCAATAATTCAGATGCCGCATTTAATTTCATGGTACAGGAACCTAATGAAATCATAGAATGTGTTAACGAAAGATCTTTGTTTTCCAATCGTTTAATATACCGCATCATTTCTGATTCAGAATGATAAATATTAAAAACAGGATGTATAAGTATTTTTGATTGGCGATTTTTGATTGGCGATTTTTGAGAGAAGATATGCTCCTCGGTAATCTTGGTAGCAGGCTTATTCGCCGCTTTTGCAAACACTTCGATGATCGCGTTTATATCTGATGCATCAGTTGTTTGATCCAACGCAATGCATACACAACAACTATCTACATAACGGAAATTAATGTGGGCGCTTACCGCTAAGTTATGTATCATTCCTTCTGATATTCCTTTGGGAAGTACAACTTTTATCGTATCAAAATAGGTATCGCTTTCAATTGTATATCCTACTTTTTTTAATTCGCCTGCTAATGCAACAGCTGAAAGATGCACTTGTTGCGCGATCCCTTTCAGTCCTTCCGGACCATGATAAACGGCATACATGCTTGCCATAATGGCTAACAATGCCTGCGCGGTACAAATATTAGAAGTTGCTTTATCTCTACGAATGTGTTGTTCACGGGTTTGCAAAGCCATACGCAACGCGTTATTACCTTGTGCATCCACCGAAACACCAATGATACGGCCGGGAATGATTCGTTTATATTCTTCGCGACAAGCGAAAAATGCTGCGTGAGGCCCGCCATAACCCATTGGTACACCAAAGCGTTGTGTATTACCTACAACAACATCAGCACCCCATTCGCCCGGAGGAGTTAACAATACCAAACTCAAAACATCAGCGGCAACTGCGATGGCTGTTCCATTCGCTTTTGCCTTTTTTACAAAATCAGCATAATCATATACTTTACCATCCAGTGTAGGATATTGAAGTAATGCGCCATAAACAGTAGTATCCAATGTTGCCGTTTTAAAATCACCGATCACTAATTCAATTCCCATTGGAGTTGAACGGGTTTTTAACAGATCAATCGTTTGGGGATAACATTCGTGAGAAACAAAAAATTTAACCGCTCCATTTTTAACTGCTTCACGTGACCGGTTATTAAATAACATAGCCATTGCTTCCGCGGCAGCGGTGGACTCATCCAGCAATGATGCATTGGCAATTTCCATACCTGTGAGATCCATGATCATTGTTTGAAAATTTAATAACGCTTCCAATCTGCCTTGCGCTATCTCCGCCTGGTAAGGCGTGTATGCGGTATACCAACCGGGGTTTTCCAACACATTCCGTTGTACTACAGCCGGAATAATTGTATTGTAATACCCTAATCCGATATAGGTTTTAAATACTTTATTTTTTGCGGCAATACCTCGCAAATGCTTCTGATAATTATATTCTGTCATTCCTGCCGGTAAGTTCAGAGGGGTTTTTAATCGAATTGCAGAAGGGATTGTTTGATCAATTAATTCATCTACGGACTTTACGCCGATTTTTTTTAGCATTGCTTTTACATCGTTTTCACGAGGGCCGTTATGACGGTTTACAAATTTGTCTATGATCATTTTTTTTAATTTGGGGTAGCAAAGATAATTAGAAAAGGGTTTTGTTTTGTTCAATTATTAAAAATAAAAGAAGAACAAGGGTATATTTTTGGAATGGTTATCTTTGTAAAAAATATGTTATTATGTATAAAACACTTTCTACGATTGCATTTTTGTTAATTGCCTTTGTGGGCTTTTCGCAAACCGGAACTGATACTATTGTCCTGTTAAACGGCAGTAGTGTTATTACCAATATCATTGACACAACAAATGGTTCGGTAAGTTTTAAAAATCCAAAAAAATCCAAAAAAAATAGTGTCATTGAAAACGATCGTATCTTCTCTATTAATAATAGCAAAGGCGAAACCATCATATATACGTATGATACCATACTCGGCAATGAATTTACTATCGATGAAATGCGTTATTTTATTCGGGGAGAGCAGGATGCCCAAAAAGGTTTTAAGGCGCGCGGGGCTTTTTGGGGGAATCTTGCAGTAGGCGCAGGCGCAGGCGCAACCGGATTATTTTTCAGTCCTATAGCGCCATTTGCTTTTTCGGCGTTGGTTGGCATTCCGAAAATAAAAATAAAAAAGAAAACTGTTTCCAATCCTGATTATTTGAACCATGATGCCTATTTAATGGGCTATGAACGGGTAGCACGTAAAAAACGGCAATTGAGGTCCTTATTAAGCGGCGGCATTGGGTTGGGCTTAGGATTGGGTACTTCTTTTATTTTAAAGAATAATAATGCTGAACTATTAAAGTAAGCGATTAAAAATTTGGCAATTGGTTGTAGGCGGCATGCAAACCCCGATTCGTATTTCATTTAAATTCGTATTTCGTAGTCTTGACTTTATTCTTTTTAGCAATATGTATGGTTGCACTGGGTGCTGTTTGTTTAATGCAAAGCTCCGTTGTTTTATCTCTCTCCCTTATTAATTTTATTAATCGCCTATTTTATTCCTTTTATAAAACTTCGTAAAAGTGCTTGGTTCAAATTGCTGACGCTCACAACTGTATGGACGCTGAATTTTTTACAGAAAATTATTTATTACACATTTTTGTTCGTTTTTGTTTTATCCTCGCAATATGTATTCCTTCGATATTCGAGATATTAAAGTTGATACTGCTGACACCATTTCTCCGCTACCATATATTATAGGCTAAAACAAAACACGATGGTTAGCAATCTTTTTTATGATCGTTTATTCTATACTTATTTTGTAGTTGATTTTGATTGGTTGATGTTCAGTAAAAAAAATTTGCAGCACTGTTTTTTTTCTGCACTAATAATTGGAGTACTTATAATGATGAGTAACTCCAAACGAAATGAATACTTTTACGTGGTACTTGATGGCACCATGATCTTACAAGGTATATTATTGCTTATTGCAATGTATTTTAAATCAACTTTTTTTTCGAACAAAAAATTAATTACCGTAAGTTCGTTGTCTATAAATTTCAAAAAACACATTTATTAACATGAAATAGCCATGTGCTGTTGCGCACAAACACCGATGAATTTTTCGTAGCATTGTGTAAACTAAAAACCTATACAATGAAAAAAACGATTCATTACGAACAAATAGTTTCCATCGGTTGTGGCATAGATGTACACAAG
>JBBSPS010000167.1:0-8822 GCA_038258655.1 Bacteroidia bacterium | reverse complement strand
TTTCAAATTCTCTGATAGCATAGAAGTTTTTTCTTTTAATAATAGTTCGGCTTTATCCTGAATAATATGATCAATTTGTTTTTGTTTGACTCTGTCTTTAATCGTTCGACCTTTATTATTTTTAAATTTTACTTCAAAAAAATTTAGATCAGATTCCACATACTTTCTAAAACGTATTTTAAAACGGTTAGGTTTTCCTCTATGATGAGAATAATAGAGATCAAACCCTTCTGTATCGAAATAAAGTGATTCATAACGGCTTACTCTATTGCCATTTATATCCAGTACACGGTAATCATTTTTTAATAACTCTAAAAACTCAGGGAGCTGAACAGAAGTGAAAACATATTTAGTGTCGGTTCTGTCCATTAATTTTACGTTATCCATTTCCTGTAAAGTAATGGGCGAAAAATCATTCAATATTTTTTTAAAGTCTTGCAATTTTAATATTCGTAAGTATATTTTTTTGTGGAGATCACATTTCCTTTATCATCCGATGTTTTTTTCTCGATCTTGAGGCTGTTTTTATCGTATGTGTAAATAGATTTTTTAATAATTGCTCCTTTATCATCAGTAGTTAATTCAAAAATTTTTTCTCCCTTTGCATTGTACCCAAATTGCGTTTTTTCGAGCATTTTAACTTTGTTATCATAAACGATTTCCAAAGTTTTGTCTTTATTGCTGTTGTATTCGGATAGTGTTTTTTTAATGATGGCACCTTTCTCATCAAATATAACCTCTTCTGTTACATCATTGTTTTTATTGTATGTATGTGATTCTTTCTTTTTAAAAGTACCATCCTTGTTATAATCCGTTTCTTCAGTTATGTTTCCGGAATTATCATATTTCTGGTAACTGGTTTTGTGAATCTTTTCTTTTCCATCAGCCCATTCAATAGTTTCCATGCTGATTGATTTTATTTTAAATTTTTTTACTTCTTTTTTATTTTGTGCAAACAAAAAAGTATTGAATGTGGTTAACAATAAAAGTAATATAAAGGGTTTTATTTTCATTTTGATATATTGGATTTCAGAAATTAGAATTTGCGATTAATTTCAAATGTACCTGCATCGATCGTTTTTTTCTTGGCAGTAATCTCTATGGATTTAATAACAGCTTCTCGAGCGGATGTTTTACTTATAGGAAGGACTACTGAATAAGTATAAATTTTATAACTCCCTTTGCGTAGGTATTTAAATTCAAATTTACCATCCATCCCTGTTTTCATTTTATTGCCATAACTGCTTTCGTTTCCATAAATGATATATACATCCATATCTTCGGCACCTTTTGTTCGCAATAAAAGAGCTGTTTTTTCGTCATAATCAGTTGCATGCACATAGCCAATGATAGATGAATTTCCTCCTTCGCCGGGGCCTTTTTTACATCCTGTTATAACAATAGTTACAACGATCGTATAGATTAAAAAAAATTTTCTCATTATTATGAAATGTTAATTTTACGTTAAGTTATACTAGTCAATAATAGACAATTTCCCATTTCCTAATACCCCAGCTTTGTTATGAAGCTGGTAAAAGTACATACCGTTTGGCAAATCATTTTTGTAAATGGTTACCGATTTCGAATTAGTTACGACTTGCGAAAAAAAGATTTTGCCGGTAATATCGTAAACCGTTAATTTAAATTGTTCTGGAGTATTCGGACAATTTATTGATAGCGTAGTTTGAAAGCTAAAAGGATTTGGAAAACAATTTATCTGTTTATTTTCAAGTGAACCATAATCTGAAATTCCTGAAGTTCCATCAGCTGCTAAATGATGGGCATATATATTGTAATCATTTCCTGTTCTTTTATCTTGCCAAACAAAAATAACTCCCCCATTGCCTGTTGAAATGTTTTTTGGACTTGTTTGATGGTTTGCTGCAATACCAATAGCAACAGCATTTGCTCCCCATTGTTTAGCGCCACTTGAACTTAAATTTTGAGCTAACACATTCCATGTGCCCGAAGTTGAATCCTGCCAAGTAATTATTGCACCTCCCGCACCATTACCAATGATATTTGGGTTTTCACCATTTCCTAAAACTATTCCGTTAGTTGCCCATTGTACAACTCCCGAAGGGTTTACCATATTGGCATATATTGAATACGTCCCGCTTCTAGCATCTTTCCATGAAACAATAACACCATTTACTCCATCGCTCGTCATGTCCACAGCACTTTGAGAGCCCGTAGCGATACAAACAGCAACTCCATTTGAAGTCCATTGTGGTATGCCCGAAGAATTTAGTCGTTGAACGTAAATATCATAATCAACCCCGTTTCGTTTATCCTGCCAGCCAATAATAGCACCACCGGCAGCATCCGGTTCAATCTTAGGGTTTGTTTGATTGCCAGTAGCATTAGATATAACTACGCCATTAGCAGTCCACTGAACGGTTCCTGAAGCATTTATATGTTGTGCATATATATCGTAATCAGTTCCATTGCGTTTGTCTTGCCATGTAATTATTCCACCACCACTTCCATCAATATCAATTTTAGGATTTATTTGAGAGTTTGTGGTGTTACAAATACTTACTCCTCCAGCAGTCCACATAGTAGTTCCAGTGCTATTAATTCGTTGTGCAAAAACATCCCAGAATCCACCAGAAGAATCCTCCCAAACAATAATAGCTCCGCCTGAAGCATCACCTATAATTTTTGGGCTCCTTTGATTAAAGGTTTTATTACAAACAGGAATACCATTCGTAGCCCATAAAATATTTCCTGAGGTGTCAATTTTTTGAGCATAGATATCTATATTTCCATTTCGCAAATCTTGCCAAGTTAAAATAGCACTTCCATTACCGGCATCAGTTATATTAACTGCTGTTTGATCTGCTAAGTGGGTGCAAACCGCTTTTCCATTACTTGTCCATAAAGGATATCCGGCAGCATTTACTCTTTGAACAAAAATATCAGCTAGTGCTGTGTTGTTCCTAAAATCAACCCAAGCAATGATTGCACCACCTTTTGTATCGGTAACAATTCTTGCATCCTGTTGATTATTTACAGAAGTAGATATTGCGGTATTAATTGACGGGTTATTGTTCCATTGAGAAAAAACAGTAAAATTTAAACCCATACAGAGCAAAAGAATAATTTTTCTAATCATAATGTTAATTTTGAGTTAACTCAAAGTTAATAAAAAAAATCTGTAGCAAATTTGTATTGAATCACCATATTAGGATACTCTATTTTTTAATCTATAATGTTTATAGGACGATTTACAGAACGAAAAATTTAATTTGGAATAAAAAAAAATACAGGAATTATTATTCATAATTGTTACTTTAGCAAAAACTTAAGAAAAAATTATTAACCTTAAATAAAAACTGAAATGAAAAAAACAACAAAATTTATTAATATGGCTGCAATTGCAGTTTTTACATTATTTAGTTTTTCTACTAATGCTCAACAATTAAAAGTTCCCGCTCCAAGCACTGCACAAACAATTAAACAGGCATTCGGGTTATCTGACATTACAATTGAATATTCAAGGCCGAGTGTTAAAGGCCGAGTGGTTTATGGCGATTTAGTGCCATTTGGAAAAATATGGCGCACAGGAGCAAATGCATCTACAACAATTACATTTGGAGACGATGTAAAAGTTGAAGGAAATGCAGTACCTGCCGGAACCTATGCTATTTTTACTATTCCAAATAAAGATAGTTGGGAAATTATGTTCTATAAAGATTTGACTTTAGGGGCAAATGTAGCGGACTACAAAATAGAAAATGAAGCGTTGCGTTTTAAAGTTAAACCAGGTGCTTTAACAAATAAAATTGAAACGTTTACAATTAACGTTGCGGATGTTACATCCAATACAGCTAATGTGGAATTGTTATGGGAACAAACTAGGGTTGCATTTAATGTTGTTACTGACATTGATTCTAAAATAATGAAGAATATTGAATCTATAGTCGTTAAAGATAACAAGCCATATTATCAGGCAGCACGTTATTATTATGATAATGATAAAGATTTAAAGCAAGCGGGAGAATGGGCAGATAAAGCAATTGCGCAAAATGCAAAAGCATATTGGGTGGTTTTGTTGAAAGCAAAAATTCAATTGAAAGCAAAAGATAATAAAGGTGCAATTGCAACAGCTCAAAAAGCGGTTGCATTGGCTAAAGAAGACAAAAATGATGACTATGTGAAAATGGGAGAAGCGCTAATAGCGGAAGCGAATAAAAAATAATTTTTGTGTGATGTATAAAAACCCTCTCATGAAAATGAGGGGATTTTTATTTTGTACTAGTTTGCTTATTATAAAATTGTTGAAGGATAAACGCAATTCCCATTACTAATAAACAACCGATTACATTTAACCATAAAAAAGCGGTAAGGTTTGTTATCCATGCATAAACAATGAATGCTTCTGAAATAAGTGCAGCATAAAAAACAGCTGTTCCGCTTATTTTTTTCATATAAAAAGCCACTAAAAAAATTCCTAAAACTGTTCCGTAAAATAAAGACCCCAAGATATTAACGGCTTCTATTAAGTTCCCTAATTTACTGGCATACATTGCCACGATGATACAAAATACTCCCCAGCCAACGGTTGTCCAACGGGATGCAGAAAGATAATTTTTATCGCTTTCTTGTTTTTTAAAAATACGCTTGTAAAAATCTACGACTGTGGTAGATGCCAAAGAATTTAATCCGCTTGCGGTAGATCCCATTGCTGCTAAAAAAATTATCGCAATTAAAAAACCAATAATTCCCACCGGTAATTGTTGTGTAACAAAGCTCAGGAAAATATAATTGGTATCGTTTGTATCTGCATTCACATCATTTTTTTCCATCAAGGTTGTTACCTTTTTTCTGATGCCATTACTTTTATTATTTGCCTCTTGCAGTTTGATACGTGCTGCATCAACCCCTTTTTCATCATCCGCATGTAATGCTATTACTAATTCATTTACATATACTTGTTTTTCCTTATGTGCAACTTGGTAATCGGTTTCTAATTTTTGATATTCCGGTTTGCTGGCACTATTTTCAATCCGGCTTACTTCTACTTTGTTGAAGAAAACGGGTGATTGATGAAATTGATAAAATGTAAATACCAACGTACCGATTAGTAAAATAAAAAACTGCATGGGTATTTTTATCAACCCATTCATGATTAACCCCAAACGACTTTGTGCAATGGAACTGCCTGTTAAATATCTTCCCACTTGCGATTGATCGGTTCCAAAATAGGAGAGCTGTAAAAAAAAACCGCCAATAATTCCTGACCAAATATTATAACGATTATTCAGATCAAAAGTAGTATCAATAGCATTTAGCTTATTCATTTTTCCTGCAATGTGTAAAGCATCAACAAATCCAACATTTGCTGGTAACAAGTGAACAACCATATATGCCGCCAATAGTAGTCCTCCAAAAATAATACTCATCTGAAAAATTTGAGTATAGGATACTGCTTTAGTGCCGCCATAAACGGTATAAGCAATTACAATTACACCGGTAAATAAAATAGTATAGGTAATATTAATATTGAGAATGGTAGAAAGGATAATAGCAGGAGCATATATGGTTATTCCTGTTGATAAACCACGTTGCAACAAAAATAAAAATGCGGTAAGTGAACGTGTTTTATTATCAAAACGTTTTTCTAAATACTCGTATGCAGTGTATACATTTAGTTTGTGAAAGATGGGAATAAAGGTGATACACAATACGATCATTGCCAATGGCAATCCAAAATAAAACTGGACAAAACGTAAGCCATCACTATAAGCTTGGCCAGGAGCGGATAAAAAGGTGATGGCACTTGCTTGTGTTGCCATTACTGAAAGCCCAACATGATACCAAGGAAGTTTTTTGTCGGCTAACAAAAAACCTTTAATGTTTTTTGTTCCTCTACTTTTCCACACTCCATAAAATACTATGGAAAGCAAAGTGATAATTAATATACTCCAATCAATTAAACTCATTCAAAATGTTTAGTAAAAAGATAGAACAGAATGATGAGTAGGATCAATACACCTATTACTAAAAGATATAGATTCTTCCATGTTTTTAATATTGGTGGCTTTTCCTTTTCGTCTGCCATTTTTATTTGTTTTCTCTTAAAGACGTTTAATTTTTAATTATACAAGATATTACTTTCGCACGTTTCTCGACTAAGCCTGTCCTGAGCGAAGTCGAAGGGCTCGAACTATCACCGCGCCTTGTCAATTCGAGTCCCGCACATGCGGGAAGAATGAGCGTGGAGCATTCAACTAAATTTAAACACTTACTTATTATTCGGAATACTTAATAGATTCACAAACAAACGATATGCCCCGGGAATTCCCGCAGGGAGTTCCCGGAAAAATACCAATCCGGTATACACAAAGTTTCCTTTCCCATATTTTGCAACAATTAAACTTCCATCACTTTCCTTTTCATTCAAATCATTCATAGAAAATATAGTTTCATAATTTTTATCCAATTCCGTTGCAAAATAAATTCCGCGCTCTTGTATCCATCCATCAAAATCTTTTTGCGTGATCGTATTCGGAAAATTCAACACGGTATGTTTTTCATTAATAAAACGTACTGCTGCTTTTTCATCCGTAACTCTGTTACGAGAAATTGTAAAAGGATAGGGCCCTATTTTATCCAGCACTGGGCCATTGCGATTATTGGTATTGTATTGTACAATTAAATTTCCTCCATTATTCACATACTCCATTAGTTTTGGATAATAAATTTGTAATCGTTCGTTGGTATTATATGCACGAATGCCACATACTATCGCATTGTATTTAGAAAGATTTTCGTTGGCAAGTAATTCATCAGTAAGCATAGTAACGTTATAGCCAATTTGTTTTAGGCAAGCCGGAATATCATCGCCTGCTCCCGGAATGTAGCCGATGTTTAATCCTGTTTTTTTCAGATCAATGTATATTAAGTCTACTTCGGCATCACTTAAAATAAATTGATACGGAATATGATCATACTCTACCCGTTGAATGCTTTTGTTGTATCGTTTTCCGGAGACAGAAACGGTTGCCGATAATTTTCCATCTTTTGTTGTTTTGGTTGGAGTAATAATGGCTTCTATAATAGTTTCATCATCTTTATTCGCTAATTTGAATTCCGGTTCTTTAATCGCAATATTCCAACCTTCACTTGCTTTTAAATTTAATTTGCCGATTACATTTGATGTGTTTGCTTTTATGATGAGTTGTACTTTTTTAGGTTGTACATCACTAAATATAATTACTTTTTCAGAAACAGTTACTGTTGCAGGAGGTAGTATCTCAAATGGTCGGTATATTTCTCCTTTTACAGGATCGGTATATTTATAAACCAATCCTCTTTCAATAGTTAAATTTACTCCTTGTATGGTTATATCAAATACAACTTTTGTAGTCGACTCATTTTCGGGTTTGCCAACAAGCTGTTGGTCATTTACAATATATCTTCCCACAGGATGATCTTCATTTAACCAATACGGATTAGAGTATTGAAGAGTGGATGATAGTTTTTCTTTGTGTTTAAACGTATATAACTCATTATGATTTAGAGTAAGCGATGTGGCGGTATCTGTTTGTGATAAAAACGAAATTTTATTTAATCGAACATCTGTTTTATTTCTGTTAATAATTTGAGCATTGATATTTATTGTATCTCCGGGAATGCCTATATAATCTTTTGTTGTAGCTTCTATCCACAAGCCCGAACAAGCAAGAATAAGTTGCTCTGCTTCTTTTAATTTTTGATCTTTCCAATATCGAATAGCAGGATCTGTAGTATTTATATTTTTTAATATGTTATAAATTTGAATTAACGCAGGAATTGTTTTTTCGGGTGCTTGCACATCAAATTTAAGAATACAATCTCCAATCGTTTTATCCAATTTACCTATAACGGCAAACCTTTTCCATGTAAGCTCTATATTTTCGAATAGATCATTTTTAACACTATCTCCTTTTAATAATTTAAAATATTCAATATTAGAACCTCGTTGTTTGGCAGAGCCAAATCCTTGACTTTTGTGCATAGAACGGCTTTCGGCAGCAATTTCTCCAAAACTTTTTCCTAATAAGGGATTAAAAACGCCAACATCAATTTTTAATTGATCCGGTGCTGTAGTGTTAGTGCTACCAAAATTAAAGGTGTTCCAAAAAAATCGTTTTGCTTGCCATACTTCAGTATATTTTAATTGTGTCGGAAATTTTGTTGGATCTGCGGCAGCATCAAAAGCTTCCAATGCAAGTATTGCCGATGCTGTGTGATGCCCATGTCCGCCTTCGCCTGTAGTAGGAAATCTGCAAATAATAACATCCGGTTTAAATTTTCGAATGGCCCATACTACATCTGCTAACACACTGTCTTTACCCCAAAAAGCAAATGTTTCTTCCGGACTTTTAGAATATCCAAAATCGTTTGAGCGAGTAAAAAATTGTTCTGCCCCATCTGTTCTTCTCGCAGCTAACAATTCTTGCGTACGTATTAATCCTAATAATTCGCTTTGCTCTTTTCCTATTAAATTTTGCCCCCCATCTCCTCTAGTGATTGATAAATAACCTGTTCTCAGCTTTTTTTCTTTTGCTAAATATCCTAATAAACGAGTATTCTCATCATCAGGATGAGCGGCAATGTATAACACTGATCCTATAGTATTCAGTTTTTTCAACCCTAGAACAATTTCAGAACAAGTCGTTTGTGAATTGTTTTGTGCTCGCACTATAATCAGCGAGAAGATTAAAATTAAAAAAAGAGAGATGTTTTTTTTCATATGTATTTTATTTGGTTTTTTATAGTCAATAGTTTTCCATCTTGTATTTAAAACAGGTTAAGAATTGTAAATTTTCATA
>JBBSPS010000166.1:0-8858 GCA_038258655.1 Bacteroidia bacterium | reverse complement strand
AGTTCTTAATCCGAAAATTCTAGTAATGATAATAATAATGGTAAAAATTCCCAATACGGAAATCACTAACCAAAAGACTTCTTCAAGCGTCATATTTAAATTTAATTATTTAATAAAAATAATCGACGTTCTATATAAATTTTGATCATATCAAAACAGAAAATATCGCTATCAAAATTATTATCATTTGGTTAAAATGGATTAGGGTAATTAATCACATGAGTTTACCATAAACTATTTTATGACGGGACTATCCCTGATACTTTTTTTTCTGTAAATTTGAGTTCAACTCCCAACCAAAATTAGCAGTTATGAAATCCTTCAACCTCCTCAATATTTTAAATGAAAGAAATAGGAGTGATGTTATCAAAGGGAATATTATCAAATATCCAATAACACAATACCTTACTTGGATTGAAATGAATTTCACGGCAATACCCGATTCATTCATAAAGTTGCATGACTTCGAGGATAATGGTACTTATTATATCTATAATTTTGGAGATGATTTAAGAATTTCCACGACTGCAAGAAACTTGACGGAAACGCTATTAAGAAATCAAAGTGTTATTATCAAAAATCTTCGTACAGATAAAATTCGTCTTAATTTTGATATGAATGGAACTTACAAACTCGGTATCATTCAATATGCAAAATTTAATATTAATGATAAAAGCGATAGATTATTTGTCGAACTCGAGTCGTACTTTGAAGAATCCATAGACACAGATAATATTTTAATGTCTGGAATTCCAAGTTTGAAGTCAGGAGAATATGCGAGAGCAATACTTGCTATGAACAAAACTACAATACCAGACCGAATGATGGTTTCAGGCTTCTGTAGTTTACTTGTGAGTATTGAGCTTAAACATTTTACCCAAACCCATAATCTTTCAGAATATTTATCCAAATTGTCGGATTCTGAAATCCAGCGTATACATGCAATTGCTGAAGAAATTGATAAGAATCCTGGTGGGAATTTTGCTGTTTATGAAATTAGTAAAAAATATTACATCAGTGAAAGTAAATTACAACTTGGCTTTAGGGAATTGCACGGCAGTTCCTTCAATAGTTATATTACCTATAAACGTTTGCTTAAATCTGAAAGTTTGCTAAAAGACTCTAATTTGTCTATTTCAGAAATAGTTTATACTGTTGGATATACAAGTCGTAGCTATTTTTCGAAGATTTTTAAATTTCAGTTTGGACATACTCCTACTCAATTTCGAAGATTGTATGTTGAGCATTTGAAAAATAAATGTCATTCTTTATTGAATTGATAAGTTAGACCTTAGAATCAACCTTTCTTTCTGAACTTGTATTTTTTGTGCAAGAGAGAGAATAATATTTTTTAAAAGTCAATGAATATGAGAGAAATTTTTTCAAAAGTCAATAATTTTTGAATACAATACTTGCGCGAACAGTTAAAAATAAATGGTCATACGCACGAATTCTGCTTTGTTATAATTTGACAAAATTCAAATTTTAAGAGAATTACTGGGAATTTTTTTCACTTTTGCGAACGACTTGAAAATTTTAAAATTTTTACTTTAACACTCAAATCTCATTTCCGATAAAGATATACTCTCATCAGGATTACATATTTATATTCGCTTGGGAGGAAAAGATAGTTATGAGTAAGGTCGGGACTTCACTAATTTGATATGTCATTTTGTGCAGAAAAGACTTCCGAAATTGACAGTGCTTGATTGGACAATCAATAAAAGAGGACCCGAGATTTATCTTGATTATCTTCAAAATAGAAAGTGTCAAAAACCATTTCTGCTTCTTACAGTTTGAGAGCTTGGAAAGAGGCAACTGTTTCTATGCCTTTAAAATGTTCTGAAATCAAATCAGGACTCAAAATGTCGGGCTACACTTTAAAGTCTGTTCCTAATTTGATGATTAAAAGAATAGGTTATTTTAATAATTTATTAGGTAAGCGCATTGACGTGAATAAAGCAATAAAAGGATTGAATGATATCTAAAAACTCAATTCTTTCCTATGGTCAACAATTCATCCCATTGGGTTGTATATCTTGGACTCCTATGCTCTTTAACTAATGACCACTCATTTTCACGATTTCCAACAGTTGCAATTTTCACTTTGTTCTTTCCAAATTTATTGTTTAGTGTATCAATAACTTGTGTTATCTCATCACTTTCACTTTTATGCTTAGTTTCGAACAAATTAGTTTGAACCTGATTGTCAGGTACCAAGTGAGATAAATTAACACCAACTTTTTTATAGCGATATCCGGATTTATAAATTTCTTTCAAACCCTTTAATGCCTCTTTGGTCAATTTTATTGTACTATTTGTTGGAGTGTCTAATGTGATAAGAATTTTATTTTTATACTGGTTATCGTGAGCGCTAAAATTATTGGTTTGTAAAGATATTTCAATTTGCATGGCTGAACTATTCTGTTGCCTCAATAAATCAGCAACCTCTGCAACGTAATAACTACATGCTTCTTCTATTAAACTATAATCTGAAAGTTTAGCTCCAAACGATTTTGCAGTTCCAATACCTTGTTTTGCATTTGGCAGAGTGACAAGTTCAAGGCATGGCACATTATTAAGTTCTCGCCATAGGCGTTCTCCTATAACTGTCATTTCTGCTCTCACCCAAGCAACGGGCATATTAGCAAAATCTAAAGCAGTCAGAATATTCTTATTTTGTAATCTTTCTGCATGCTTTTTCCCTATTCCCCAAATATCCTTCACTTCCAAACTTCGCAGTAAATGCTGTCTTTTTTCTTCTGTATCAACAACATAAACGTAATCATATTCAGCTATTTTTTTCGCAAACTTATTGGCTAATTTCGATAAGGATTTTGTTTTGGCTATTCCTACTCCAACTGGAATACCTGTATTTTTATGAATTGTATTTCTAATTTGTCTTCCAGTAGATTCAAAATTTAAGTTTTCAGAGTGCGATAAATCAACAAAACTTTCATCAATGCTATATTCTTCTACTATTGGAGAAAATAGTTTCAAAGTGTCCATAACCCTGCGAGACATATCACTGTAAAGCGTGTAATTTGATGAAAAATACGTCACATTATTATCATCGAGCAATTTCTTAATTTTGAAAATCGGTTGGAACATCGGTATATCCGTCAACGTTTTCGCTTCCTTATTTGCTGCAATAACACAACCATCATTATTGCTCAAGACGATGACTGGCTTAAACTGCAAATCAGGTCTGAAAACTTGTTCGCATGATGCATAAAAACTATTACAATCTACGAGCGCAATCATAAGACAGATTTAATTATATAAGTAATGACACCCCACAGATTAACTTCATCAGGAAAATTTTTTTCAATACGAATAATTTGAAAATTTCCTTCCCAAATAACAACCGCCAATTGATTTTGTTTGGGTGTCAAAGATTTATCTATGATAAGTACATCATGCTTATTTATTTCAAAATCATTAAATGATCCATCTATAACACGAATGAAAAAAGTTGCATCTGAATTAGAAACCAAAACATCATTCAAATCAATCCTTGGTTCATTGTAATGGGTGGCAGGACTGGAAAATCCAGTCTGAGTAGGACGTAAAACCCGACGATTCTCTTCTGCTTTCTTAATTTTATGTGTTTCAAAATCTTTCATTATCGGTATTGAATGTAAGAATATAAATCCAGTTGCAAAGATAAATAGTAAAGATTCGCTTCCGACATTAATTTTTAGCGAGAATCCATACTTTGACTTGCGGTATAGCTGTTTTTAGAGCCTTCTCAAAAGCTTTAGAAGATTTAAATTGAGTTTCTTTTATAATACGTTGTTCTACAGAAAGCTCAAATTGATCCTCTTTAAAAATCCAAGGTGAAACTATAAGTTTGTCATCTTCCATTTTCTTGATGAAATACATGTCGCCTTGTATCGATGTATTGATTTCTAACAATCGGCTACATTCTGGTGCTTCATCTTTACAAAGAATTAATGAAAGACGGTCACAGAATCTCAAAAATTCGTAATATGATTTAGCTTCTTTTTCTTGAATTGCAAAATGTTTTAATAATTTTTTACGCTCATTTAATTCTTGCCTAAAAAAGTTGGTGATTTTTTCACTTTCTTTTTTTAGATGCCCATAAATAAATTCGTTGTGGTAAGATATAAGAAGCTTGACCCATAACGATTTCCTCTCGCAAGATTTTAGGACACGTTGCATTCTTTTCAAGACATCATTTACTAAGTAGGTTTCTTCAGAAAAATCCAAAGGAACGCCGAGGTCAGATAAATACTCTTTTTCATCAAAATTTAATTGTCTATCGTCGTGTTCACATATGGCAATCAATGTTTCGAACCAATTGATGGGTCTATATTTTTCGGCAATTTCATTTGCAATTTTTCCCGCAAGAAGTCCGTGAGCCTCGTGAAGAATAATGTGAAGACCTAATGTAGATTTGTTGACTATCAATTTCAAATAATTTTCTAAAAATTTATTTGGGTGGTTCGACGAGCAATCCTTCAGTCAATGCCAACCAATTCAGACCACCTAAACCAATCTTAGTTCCCATATTAATTCCGATATTTCGAATGCTATCTAAAAGCGGAACATCTGAAATATTAATCGTTTCGTTTCTCCCATGTACTTCTGCATAGATACAGTCGCCAATTCTTCTAATAACAAAGGTGTTTGAAGATTTTTCCTTATAGAAATGCGCAATAACCTCATTGTTCGCATTCGGTGGGCTGCATGGCTTTAAGGTCATTGCAAAAAATGGCAACTCGGCATCATCCTTATTAGTCGTGATATCTATGATTTTAGTCCAATCATAACCTTTTCCACTTGCTGTTCCAGGACCTGGAATTTCAATTCGTATCATATTTCCAGTATCAAACTCATTTGTTTCCTGTGCTGTATCTGAATTGATTATTACAAATTTCGTTTTTACTTTGTCAGAATAGGAACACCAATCTTTGACTGATATAAGGCGCTCCACAACAGTCTTAAAATAACTATCAGCAGATTCTAAAGTGTCAACACATTTCATGCTTACAACATCATGTGAGTTTCCTTTTAAATTTTGTGGAATCTTGGGGTATTTCATTTTAATATAAATAAGTTAAAATTAATTATTAAGGTTCAATCGCTCTTTTGTAGCTTCTGCATCCTCTGGTAAAATTGAATTTTCTTGGTCAGGATTATCATAGGTATAAATACTCATTTTTCCAGATTGTTCATAATAAGCATGTTCCACTTCAGATAGATAACGGATGCCAGATTCCCTCAATATCATGATGACTTCATTTACATCTATTTCATCTACACTAAAATTGTCTTCCAGAAAACGACCTTTTTCGACCAATTTCATAACCTTTGGATGTGTAATTTTTCGAACAGATTCGTGTCGAACTCCTACATATACATAGAATTTTTGAAAAGCTGCAATCATAGTAATGACTACCATGGGGATTGCCAAAGGAATGCTAGGATATAACATTGCATCTCCAACGGCACTACCCATTGCTACAATTAGAAGAATATCAGCACTTCCAATTCCACCAACAGCACGTTTACCTATCCACCGAATAATTAAAATGGTATAGCTCATTATAATAAATACCCTTAAAAAAACTTCGAGATAAATTGTAACCGGAAAATCGCCGATGAGAATTTTTAAGATGTCGAAAGAATATTCGCTGGCTTCAATCATAAAAATAAATTTTAAAATTTAATGATTCTTAAAGATTAAAAAAAATTATTCGGCATCCGGAGGTAACATAAAATCTTCCCTGATATTTTCTTTGGGAACATTAGCCATAAATGTGTTAACAGATGTATTTCCATTCGCACCATAGCTTGCCAAAATAGTACCTCGGCTTCCGTCAGATGTTTCAATGACGTATAGTAATGACATATCAGAAGGGTTACTCATACCTTCGTATCTGTGTTCTTTCAATATGGTCACGTCTGTTGGTTTGTAGGTAGCCTTCGAGTTGAGATTTTCCAAATATTCTTCGACAACTCTATATTGGTCGGTGAAACCAGCTGCTTCATAGCGGCGTAAATAATCCAATTCATGTTTGGCAAATTCATTTTCCATAATATAAGATTTTAGTTTTATAAAATTTAAAAATTTTATTGGGTCAAAGTTCAAAATTAGAAAGATTATGCTTTAGCACAATCCAAATTTTTTGTGTCCTAAAAAAAATCACTTTTTTCTCTTAACATAAATACTTGTTTAAATATTAGAAATGTATTTGGGAAATTAAATTTTTAGTGTTTACAAAAAAAATGTTTCATTTATATTCGTTCTTATGAAAACAGCAATGATGAACAACGAATTGAAAGATATTGCCATAACTGGCAACGGTCCTACAACAATTTACTTACTTAAAAATATTCACCTAAATATCAATTCATTAAAAGAAAGAATAGAAAGTATTACCATTTTCGAGAAAGAAAAAGTTTCTAGTATGGGGACGTGAGTATCGTTATTAAACAGAAAATTGCCATTGGTTAGATTTTGAGATTCCACAGGCTAAAAACCGTGTTTTCATTTTTGAAAGATAAGCACAAAGTATTTTTATGGAAGTTTTTGAATCTGGGTAATATAAGTCTAGGATCTCAGATTTGCTTCGTTAAGTTTTAGAGTACGCAATTACATTTTGTATTATACTGACTAACGTTTTGTAATGTTCTGAAAAGCAACTGTTAATGATTCTGGTTTTCAGTTGTGATCTTGTCTTTTCCAGTCTCCTCAACGTTAGCTTAAAGTGATTAATTTTTTTCCGAGATGAGAGGAATTGTGCCCAACGTTTTGATATATGAAAGTAGCGTCATAAGTTACAGAAACTTTCGTTTGTTAACTGAACTTAAAAAATAGCAAAAACCTTCGATTTAGCATCGAGCCCGCTATTTTTTATATACCTTGTTGTCACTCGTTTTTCTATTCACTTAATGTCCAAATCAATGCTTTTTCTTTGGTCGCTCTATAAATTGTACTGTGATCTTCATTTGGTTCATCAGAATATTTCCAAGTCAAGTTTTTTGGTTTTTGATTCTTAATTATTTTACTTAATTCAGTAATAAAAGGTGTTTCTTTTTGAACGCTTGATCCTGCGAACCAAAATTTTGTATCTTTTTCAATTGAATTATTTTCAAAATTCTCTTTTGCTTTTTTTACTAAAAATTGATTATTCCACCATAAAGCTGGATCCATAGCTATGTAAAAATCAAACATATTTGGCTCTAATTCTAAAGTTTCTACCACAAAAAGTCCTGCTAAAGATTCTCCAATTATGCCTTTCTTATTTGTTGTTCGGTAACGTTTTTCAATTTCAGGTATAAGTTCATTTTTAATAAAATTTCTAAAATTTTCTGATTGACCAACTTCGTTAGCAATCTTTCTTTCTTTATCAACTTCTGTTGGACCTGTTAAATCTCTTTTTCTTTCAGTATTTTCGATACCAACTAATATAATAGGTGGAATGCTTTTTTCATTAATTAATTTAGCAAGTGTATTTGCTATGTGTGGAAAATCTTCTTTTATTCCACCATCTGGCATATAAAGTACTGGTATGCTATCAGTGGATTCTTTATAGTTTGGTGGTGTCCAAATATTAATAATTCGTTCTTCGTTTACAAATTTTGAACTTATTGTTAAACTGTCGTGTTTTGGAATAGGGTCGTTATACACAACTCCTTTGTTTTTACAACTAATTGTCAAAATTGCTATAAATAGAAAATAGATTGTTTTTGTCATCTTAATTTGTTTTATGTTAAATGAGTGCCAGAATGTAGATAAACACCATACAGCTTTTTTTCCAATTATAGCATCACAAATATACCTTAATTTATAAGTGCCATAGTCATTAAATTAAATATGCAAATTGAATATAAATTGGTAAATTATTAGCCTTATTTATCTTTACTCCCTTTGGCTTTCAAATTTAAATTAGCGTTAAAACCAATAGTTATAACAGCTTGGTTTCCACTAAAACCTGCAATGCCTTTATCCCCAAAATTGGTTAAGTTTACTTGTCCAAAAAAATGACTAATTTCAAGTCTGGCGCCTATATTAATAGCATCAAAGCCAAGCTCATCTGTGCCTATAAAGTTATTTCTTTCTTCAATATTAGCTTTTAGTCCATAATCACCACCAAGTCTTCTATTGGAATATCCCGCTAGTAAATATAAATCTGCCCTGCCGTTATTTTCACCTTCAATATCCAAACTTAAAAGCCTGTATGTTGCGTGTAAATCCAGAACTGTAGTAGTAACTGGCAAGGTTACATCTGACTTAACCCAATTAGTATTGTATATGGAGAATTGCACATAGCCACCTATCCGTTTTTTGGAAAGTAATGGCTCGTCCTGTTGTACGGATTCAAATTTGTAAAAACTTTTAGTACCAAGAAGAAAGCTAAAATTGCTAATGCTACTTGAACTATTTTCAGGGATCAACAAATTTGAACCAAATATTTTAGTGTCTGCAATTCCTTCTGAATCTATTTCATCATTTTTTGAAAATACAGTAAAACGTACGCGCCCATATATAAATTTTCGTTCAAATTTAATACCTAGCGTTCCAGTTCCTGCTTGGGCATCTGGGCGGGAATCTTCCGTTGAGGTAGCAAAATTTATATTGGTTTCTATATATAATCTTGTATCATTATCTAAAAATTTTAGGTCGCTATTTTGTGATGCCTCCTTTAAATTTTCTTTTGCAGTTGTAAGTTCATATTTTTTTAATTTCAGCTTATTATTTTCAGCATTCAATTTTTCTAGCTCTAGTTCCTTTTGTTCTATAAGGCTGTTGGATGGATCACTGCTTTTCAATTCAACTAAAAATGCAGCCGATTTATCAATTTCTTTATTTTTTAGCTCAATTGATT
>JBBSPS010000165.1:0-8933 GCA_038258655.1 Bacteroidia bacterium | reverse complement strand
ATTTAAATCTTTATGGCCCAGCCCAAGTTTCCCATCATCGGAAACTATCGCTTTTTTAACCAACGTGTCACTGTTTCGAGCTATGGTAATATCAACGGATAAATTTTTGTTATTTTTAAATATCTTCACCGCATCCTGAAAATAAGGTGTACGGACGTTGTTGACGGCAATTATTCTATCGCCTTTTTTTAAACCGGCTTTTTCAGCGGCCATTCCAGCAACTGTTGTATCAATATCAAATGGGAAACGAGGTTCAACCAGTGAGTATTTATTTTTGATCATTTCACTCAGATCATCTTCAGTCACCGCAACATCAATTTTTTGTCCGCTACGATCTACTTGAATACTTTTCGCTTTATTGATAAGAACTTCATACGGAATTTTATTGATACTTTCAACGGGGTTATTATCAACAGAAAGTATCATATCCCCATCACGTAAACCCATTTGATAAGCAAGCGTATCTACAGCTACACCATACGTTGCATTTTGTGCCGGTAAATATTCTTCACCCCATGCGAATAACACCATTGCATAAATTAAAATCCCCAGAATCACATTTACAGTAACTCCACCAAGCATAATTATTAAGCGTTGCCAAGCCGGTTTTGAACGAAACTCCCAAGGCTCTGGAGGTAATTTCATTTGTTCCTTGTCCATGGACTCATCTATCATTCCGGAAATTTTCACATAACCGCCCAATGGCAACCAGCCAATGCCGTATTCGGTTTCACCTTTTTTTATTTTGAAAAGTGAAAACCATGGATCAAAAAACAAATAAAATTTTTCTACTCTGGTTTTAAATAATTTGGCAGGAATAAAATGTCCCATCTCATGCAGGACGATCAATATAGAAAGGCTTAATATAAATTGTGTTGCTTGTGTCAGTACTTCCATAATTTACGAATAACGAATTTGTACGAATTTACGAATCTGTGTTTAACTACTTAACTATTAATTTATTGATGTGTTATAAGGGGATTGAAACTTTAAACTTTAAATTTTAAACCTAAAACTAATTCAATTGCTTTTTTCCTGGTTTCCTTATCCGTATTCACATAATCATCATAACCTGGTTTTGCAATGTGGTCAATTGTTTGCAAACATCGTTCCACAACATCACTCATCTGCAGGAAACCTATTTTATCTTTTAAAAATGCTTCTACCGCAATTTCATTTGCCGCATTTAAAACACAAGGAGAATTCCCTCCTTTTTTCATTGCTTCATAAGCGAGTGCAAGGTTACGAAATGTTTTTGTATCAACCGGTTCAAAAGTCAGTTGAGGATAATTCATAAAATTAAAACGCGGGAAATCAGACTTTATTCTTTGCGGATAACCTATAGCGTATTGTATCGGCAACTTCATGTCAGGTTGTCCCATTTGTGCTTTCATACTGCCATCTGTAAACTGAACAATGGAATGAATGATACTTTGCGGATGAACGATCACATCAATTTGTTCAGGCTTTAATCCAAAGAGCCATTTTGCTTCGATCACCTCTAATCCTTTATTCATCAATGATGCAGAGTCGATGGTAATCTTTGCTCCCATATCCCAATTGGGATGCTTTAATGCCTGTTCTTTTTTTACTGTTGCCAAAAAATGTTTGTCTTTCCCTCTGAATGGCCCGCCGGAAGCTGTTAAATAAATTTTTTCAATCGGATTGTGAAATTCCCCTGCCAGGCACTGAAAAATAGCGGAATGTTCGGAATCAACCGGGTAGAGGTTTACCCCATTTTCTTTTGCGAGTCGAGTAACCAATTCACCGGCCACAACAAGTGTTTCTTTATTTGCAAGGGCAATTTGTTTGCCCGCTTTGATAGCTGAAATAGTTGATTCAAGGCCGGCATAACCAACAATAGCAGCAAGTACCAGTTCAATGCTTTCCATCTGCACCACCTCTGTAATTGCTTTGTTACCTGAAAACACCTTAATATCCTGCTTTTTCAAAGCGTCCTTCATATAGTGATACTTGGTTTCATCAGCAATTACAACTGTATTCGGGTTAAATTCTATAGCTTGTTTGATCAACAGATCAGCATTGACATTGCCTGTAAGCACCTCTACATTAAATGTATCAGCATTTGCACGAATTACATCAAGCGCTTGTGTGCCAATAGAACCGGTGCTTCCAAGGATCGCTATGTTTTTTCTATTACTCACTAATTCAATTCTTAATCTTTAATTATCAATTCTCTTAGAATACCATATAATCCTGCGGATTAATCGCGTTTCCATTATACCACAATTCAAAATGCAAATGAGGCCCGGTGGTTTGTTCGCCGGAATTCCCAATAATAGCAATAGGTTCACCGGCTTTTACATAATCTCCAACTTTTTTTAACAGTACGGAATTATGTTTATAAACTGATATTAAATTATTTGAATGCTGAACAGTAATGGTATATCCTGTTTCCGACGACCATGTTGCCAATATTACTGTGCCATCCAACACAGCTTTAATGGCTTCGTTTTCAGGGCCAACAATGTCAACACCATAATGATGTTCATTTGTTTTGAAAGACGCTGATATAATTCCTTTTAATGGCGTAAAAAAGAAAAAATTGCTGATACCGGTTTTTCCTGATTCTGGCTCAAAAGAGAGACTATATTGATCTTGTGATTCAATGGTTTGTTTTAATATTGCTTCTTTTTGTGAAGCATCTATTTTTAATTTGTTGGATGCTTTGCTTTTGTCGGGTCGATTTTGAGTACTATCGCTTTTTATATTACCTTGCAATACATTGTTTAAATTATCAGCAAACAGATTTTCAGCTGTTAACGCCTTTTCCAATGAATCGGATTTCATGGCTAATGTAATAAGATCCCTTCTGATCCCTACATCGGCATACCCGGGAATGTATTCACGTAAAGGGGTAAAAGCAATGAGTGATATAACCAAAATGGTCATGATAATAGTTACTGAACCGATTAAAATAAATAAGCCCAGAGGGGTTAGCCGTAATGAAAAATTCTCTTCAAACGTATCGTCATTCATCACCACCAATCGGTAACGATGGCGCAAACGTTGCAAAAAAAATCTTTTTTCCTTTTCCTCAGTCATATAGAAAACAAATATACTGAAACTTGGCAGTGATTAAACACGACAATAAATGGTTAATTTTTTAAGGAAAAAGGATATTGCCCATCAACATTGCAATAAGCGAATAAATCAGAATTATACTGTTTTTTATAAAAAAATGAAATATTTTTGTGATTCAGTAGTTATAGTGTGGCTCAAACATTGTTGAATATCCTATTAATGAAAAACAAGAATAAATTTTCCATCCGTTATATTGGTTTTTGCTGCCTGATGCTGGTACTTAATGCATGTACTACGGAAAAAAATACGCTTATATACCGAGGCTGGCACAATATGAATGCCCGTTATAATGGTTATTATTACTCAAAAGAAAATATAAAGGAAACAGTAAAAAAAGTAGAAAAAGGAAACAAAGATGATTTTTCTAAATTAATTCCACTTTTTATTTATACCAATAATGAAACTGCAAAAGGTTTTTACAGTGATTTTGATAAAACCATTAAAAAATCATCGGTAGTTATTCAACGACATGCTATAGTAAATAAAAAAACGAAAGAAGAAATTCCAAACGCTTGTCGTTGGATCGATGAACAATACATGCTTATTGGGAGGGCGCATTTTTATAAGCGCGACTTATTCTCCGCATTGGAAACATTTGAATATGTTTCAAAAAAATATAAAAATCCGGAAGCCAAATACGGAGCAATGCTTTGGATGATCCGTACCAACAATGAAATTGGTAGTTATTCCCAATCGGAAGTTATTATCGATGACATCCGAACGGCAAAAGATTTTCCACAAGACCGAATTTTTCAACAGGAACTTGCCGCTGTTTCCGCTGATTATTTCATACAACGTGAAGATTATTCACCCGCCATCAAACAATTAACAAAAGCGATTGCGCTTACACGAAAAAAAACAGTAAAGGCACGCTATACTTTTGTGTTAGCTCAACTATATGAAAAATTAGGAGATAATAAAAAAGCGTCCCAGTACTTTAGTATGGTACCCGGGTTGCATCCTACGTATGATATGGCTTTTAGCGCGCAAATTAATCACGCGAAATTGTTTGATACACAATCAGGAGACAGCAAAGTGGTAAAAAAACAATTGATGCGAATGTTAAAGGATGATAAAAATATTGACTTTCGGGATCAAATTTATTATGCACTTGCCGTACTTGCATATAAAGAAAAAGAAACGCCACTCGCTATTTCTTACCTCGACAAATCAGTACGGGTAAGCACTTCAAACAATACCCAAAAAGCGTTATCCTATTTAATGCGTGCGGATATTGCTTTTGATAAACCGAATTATGAATTAGCACAGGCCAACTATGACAGCACTATCACTTTTTTACCAAAAGATTATCCCAATTACAATCAAATAAATGAAAAGAAGAAAAATTTAACTTTACTGGTTGTAAATCTTAAGGTTATTACGCTTGAAGACAGTTTACAACGGTTGGCTAAATTAAATGAAAAAGAACGTGATAATGCCATTGATAAAATGATGGCTCAAATGGAAAAAGATGAAAAAAGAAAAGAGGAAGAACGTAAAAATACATTGGCCAATCAAACAATACTTCAAGCCCAGCCCGCAAGCGTTAGTCAACCTGCAACTTCTTCTGCCTGGTATTTTTATAATCCTGCAACCGTTAGTTTTGGGATAACTGAGTTTACAAACAAATGGGGGAGCCGCAAATTAGAAGATAACTGGCGCCGAAGTGAAAAAGACCAGGTAATAGCCAATGCAACAATTGATCAGGATGGCAATCCTATTGATTCTACAGAAGTTAAAGGAAAAACAACAACTACAGCTAACGCGGCAACAAATAAAAAAGACAGGGATTATTATTTAAAAAAAGTCCCTCTTACTCCGGAAGCACTTAAAAAATCAAACTTAAAAATTATTGATGCGTATTATAATGTTGGCTCTATTTATAAAGAGCAGCTATTAAATAACCCCAAATCGGTTCAGGCATTTGAAGAGTTACTTAAACGTTATCCAGATAATAAATACAAATTTTCGTGCTACTACCAATTGTACCGTACGTATCTGGCAATGAATAATAAATCCAAATCGGATTATTATAAAAACATTTTATTGAATGATTATCCCGATACGGAATATGCTAAGATCATCAAAAACCCTGATTACGCAAGGGATGCAGTAGCAAGTAAGAGTGAAGTAGAAAAATTTTATACCGAAACCTATCAATTGTATTCTGATGCTAAATATTCTGAAGCATTCGCTAGTTGCCAAAAAGCGGATACATTGTATTCAAAAAGTACTTTAATGCCACAATTCGCTTTTATAAAAGCGCTTTGTATAGGCAGAACACAAGATATTAACGCCTTTGAAAGTGCCTTAATGCAAATAGTCATTAAATATCCGAAAGAACCTGTAAAAGATAAAGCGCAGGAAATGCTGGAGATGATCAAGAAACAAAAAAATCCATCTGCAACTGCACCAATTGATACCAGCTCTGTTCAGGCAAAACCAAAATTTATTTTCACGGAAGATGGTGACTATTATTGGGTAACCATTGCTATTAATGGCAATGGAGATATCAATAAATTTAAAACAAAACTATCGGATATGAATACGGAATCATTTAGTTTAAATGACCTCAATATTTCAAGTGTATTTTTAGATATTGAACACCAACTGATAAGTGTAAAAACATTTAATGGAAAAGCGAAGGCAATGGACTATTATAAGTTTATAAAAAATAAAAAAGACGCTTTTAATGACTTGGAACCAGAGACATTTCAAACATTTATTATTTCAGCGGAAAACTATACCACTTTTTACAAGGATAAAAATATCGAAGAGTACCAACAATTTTTTACCCAAAATTTTAAATAACTGTGTGTGAAACAGTTACTGAATAATTTTTTTCTTTTCTTTTTTTAAATTACTTTTATCAAGTACAAAATAAGTATGAAACAAATGTTCAATAGCACTATGGTAAAAAACAACTCAACAGAAAGTCCCTCGGTAAACCTTATTGGTACCGGAACTCATATTGATGGTGATATAACCACGAATGGGGACATGCGTATTGATGGGACTTTAACAGGTTCTATTAATGTAAAAGGCAAATTAGTGGTAGGAGTGTCAGGCAGTATTGAAGGAGAGATCATCTGCCAAAATGCTGATATATCTGGAACAATAAAAGGAAAGATAGGAGTAGCTGAATTATTATCTTTGAAAGCTTCGGCAAAACTTATGTGTGATATTATTACTAATAAAATAGCTGTTGAGCCAGGCGCAGCATTCTCCGGATCATGCAGCATGGGTGGGGTTATAAAAGATATAAAAAGTGAACGACCAGAAATCCAACCTACCGAAAAAACCGCTTAATAATTACGCTAAATATTCCATAATGGGATTTCAAATGGCCGCTATTATTATAATTGGAATGTATAGTGGAATAAAACTGGATGAACTACTTGGACTAAAAAAATCCCCTATTTTTACATTGTTACTTTCTTTGCTCTCGGTGGTTGGGGCCATTTATTTTGTAATAAAAGATTTATTGAAAAAATAAAGCGTTTCTCTCAAATTTTTTAAAGAAGAGCGCTAAACTGATGAAAAAATTTACTCGTAGTTTAATTGTATTATCTTCCGTTCTTCTTATTTTAATTACTTGCTGCAACTATTTTTTACCAAAAAAATTAAGCTCACCACATGCTGTTTACATTGTGATTTATTTTTTTTTCTTAACAGCTATTATTCATCAATTTTTAATGAAGGCAAATGAACAATCTCCACAAAATTTTGTGCGGAGCTATATGACATTCACAGCCTTCAAAATTTTATTGAACCTGATAGTTATCGTTATTTATTTATTTATTTATCGTAGTGGGGCAATCGCTTTTGTTCTTTCTTTTTTGGCCCTTTATTTTGTGTTTCTTATTTTCGAGATTATTTCTCTTCAAAAGGAGCTGAAACGCAAATGAAAGATTTAAAATATTCATTTCATACTATCCCGGCCTAAACTTCTTGATATTGATCGGTAATTGAAAAATTATTGACACACTTTAATTCATGTTGTTTGAAAAAAGCAAAATATTTTTGTAAGGATACATTTAAGGATGGGCCATTACCCAAGATAGCACAATTTTCCATTTTAGTTTGTGGAAAACGTGCGCTCGGTTTTGAGAGTACTATCACTTTAATCAATGAAATAAAAGTATTTATACATTGATTAATGAATTTTACCAATTTTTTATCTTGTGATTCTATCGTTGACATCGTATCGCAAATGTAAATAAATATCGGGTAAGAGTTTTTCTAAACAGGATAAGAAGATTAATAATTCTCCGCTTCCGCAAAATTAATTAATATTGTAAACCGAAATACTTTTTAAAATACAACAGATGAACAGTTTTGAGCGCATTACAAAAAAAATATTTCAACATTTCGGAGTGCTTATTCGTAAATATAACCCTGCTACCAGCGAGGAATTAAGACGCATTAAACTTTTGAAACATTACCATATCGACTTGGTATTTGATATTGGCGCCAACAAAGGCCAGTATGCAATGGGTATTATGGATGCAGGATATTCCAATAAAATTGTTTCATTTGAACCATTAACCTCCGCGTACAGCATGATTGAAAATGAAAGCAAAAAATATGATAATTGGGTGGTTGCCCCACGGTGCGCGATCGGTAGCGAAAAGCAAGAGATTGAAATTAACATTTCCGCAAATTCGGTAAGTAGTACATTATTGAATATGTTGGATTCACATATTGAAGGAGCGCCGGAATCAAAAATTATCGGGAAAGAAAAAGTAAACGTATTTCCCTTGGATGAAATTGGCGAGGGTTATATAAAGGATTCAAAAAATATTTTTTTAAAGATTGATGTACAAGGTTTTGAGCAGGAAGTATTGAAAGGAGCAAAAACAATGATTGACCAAACGAAAGGTATTGAAATGGAAATATCTTTGATCCCATTGTACGAAAATCAAAATTGGTTATTGCCTCAGGTGTTGGATTATATGCAACAAAAAGGGTTTCAATTAACAAGCATTGTTCCTGCTTTTACCGATAATACTACCGGTAAAGTATTGCAATGCAATGGAATTTTTTTTCGTTCATAACAGAATGAATATAAAATGCCGGTATGTGACAGTTTTTTAACCAAATTTTTAATATGCCATTCAACCCTAAAATAAGTATCATAACAGTTGTGTTTAATGGTAAATCATTGATCGAGCTAACTATTAAAAGTGTGTTGCAACAAACTTATTCCAACATTGAGTATATTATTATTGATGGGGAGTCCACTGACGGCACAGTTGAGATCATAAAAAATTACCAATCACGAATTGCAGTTATCATTTCCAAAAAAGACAATGGCATTTATGATGCTATGAACAAAGGCTTAAATTTAGCTACCGGTGATTATGTGTTGTTTTTAAATGCAGGCGATGAATTGTTTACTATTAATACACTAACAACTGTATTTTCTTTAACAACTGATGCTGATGTGTATTATGGGAATACGGTTATAATAAACGAACAAGGAGTACAACTCCATGACAGGCGCCTAACGCCTCCGGAGCAGCTTACCTGGAAAAGTTTAAAATACGGAATGTGTGTATCACATCAGTCATTTATTGCTAAACGATTGCTATGCGGAACTTATAATGTGGATTATTCTATTGCTGCTGATATTGATTGGGTGATAAATGTATTGAAACGATCAAAAAAAATTACAAATACCAAAACCTATATTTCTAAATTTTTGAAAGGCGGTGTTTCAAATACGCGCAAAAAAAGGGCATTAAAAGAACGTTTTTTAATTATGATAAAGCATTATGGTTTTTTTGAAACTTTATGGAATCATTTTTTTATTGCCATGCGATATT
>JBBSPS010000164.1:0-9034 GCA_038258655.1 Bacteroidia bacterium | reverse complement strand
TCGTATACACATTATTTTTATTAGCTGCATCACTGAGTGTATTTAGCCTGGAAGATAATACCAGTAAGGGTTTGTTAAGCCTGTTAAATATAATCCTGATCATTGTTCCGTTGGTCAGCATTATTTTTTCTACAATTTACATTTATAACAGTGCAGAATTTATAGAGCTGCTTGTGAGCCAGCCCTTGAAGAGAAAATCTATATGGCTAAGTTTATTTGCCGGTCTGGCAGTTTCTCTTTCCATTGCTTTTTTCATTGGTGCAGGTATTCCCGTGCTGATATTCCAGCCTGATATCATTGGCTTTACCATGATTGTGACGGGCATTTTGGTAAGTATCATTTTTGTGGCTATTGCGATGTTAGCAACCGTAAAAACAAGGGATAAGGCCAAAGGGATTGGCGCCGCTATTATGCTCTGGCTCTACTTCTCATTGTTGTTCGATGGCTTGGTATTATTCCTGTTATTCCAGTTTGCAGACTATCCTATGGAAAAGCCAATGATAGCAGTAAGTGCTCTCAACCCTATTGACCTCAGCCGCATTGTTATTTTGCTTCAACTTGATGTATCGGCAATGATGGGTTATACCGGAGCTGTGTTCAAAGATTTTTTCGGGACCTATCCGGGGATGATTTTTTCTTCTGCAATCCTGTTACTTTGGATAATATTACCGGTATGGTATTCCACACGGAAATTCAATACCAAGGATCTATAAATTTTCAATACCGGATTGACCGGTTATTTTTACAATAATTTTTAGAATTATTTTTTAGGTGGTAATAGTACAGCATCTATTACATAAATAATTCCATTGGATGCGGGAACCGTACCAGTGACAGTAGCATTACCATTCACCATTATTTTTTCACCATTTTTACTAATAGTGATATTGTCCCCATTCACCTGTCCTATTACCTGTCCATCAGTTAGGATGTCGGTTTTAAAAACACCTAAAGAAACATGGTATTGAAGAATGTCTGCAAGTTTATCCTTGTTTTCTGGTTTTAATAAATCATCAAGTGTGCCGGCAGGAAGTTTGTCGAATGCGGCGTTAGTTGGAGCAAATACTGTGAACGGCCCTGCGTTGCTTAGCGCATTTACAAGATCCGCTGCTTGTATAGCTTTTACAAGCGTTGTATGATCAGTGCTCCCCATGGCGACCTGTACTACATTCTTTTGAGACTGGTCATCCTTCACGCTGGATTGTCCTGCATTTGTTTCTGCTGCAGTGGATTCTTTATTAGCAGACTGATCCTGTTGCGTACTGCTATCGCAACCCATAAAAATAATGCAGCAGCATATAAAAGGAGCTGATAAAATCTTTCTCATAATTTGTAAATTTTAAATTGAGATCACCAAAGTATTCACTTATCTATTCGAATAATATGATCGCAATCATATTTAAGAATGTTCCTAATTAGTATTAGCTAAGAGTAACAACAACGAAATCAAAATAAACACTAAAATAAAATTGTTATTGTTCTTTATTTTCTAAGCGTTGGATCTTCGTTTGGTCTTCCCAATAATTCCCGGAGCCGTCTTAAGCTAAAATCCGAGTTTTTTTGTAAGATATATTATTGGAATTCATTTGTTGGAAACCTGGAGATGCATGGAAAGGGAACATTCAGAGATCCCCGTTGAATGATCTGATAAAAATATTCTATTGCAGTTGAAAATAGCTTTTATAATGTCACAAATAGCCCGGACTTAATCACATCAAAACTCGCCACTTTACCTGACGTGGTTGATCACTACAATAATTATTTATCATTAAATCTGACAAGTTCGGAAAAACAGGATCTTGTAGAATATTTAAAATCGTTGTAACTCCTTAGTTTATTCATTACGTCAGTTGAGATACTATTTATAAAAGAGCGTCTAAACATGGCTATCCTATCATGTTTAATACATGATTGTCTAAAGAACGTTATTAACTTTTTTGTTTTAAATATATAGTATGAGTTTCAATTCAGAAAGACCCCTGGTGTTATCTTCATCACGGAACGCTAAACGGAAATACGATCATTTAAGTAGCTCAATAAATCCTGGTTTTAAAAAATATGAACCATTGCTTTATAAAATAGGAATCAGCTTTGGATTTGATGATAGGGAATCAAGTGATCTATTGAAACAGGTAAGTTTTCATCCAAATAGTTTTTGCCCGAATAATTACACCTTCGGTCTAAAAATTTAGTTGTCAAAAATTATGGTTTGTAAATGTATTTTTAAAATAAGCAACGTTTTGTTTAGTAAAAATACTTTCCTGGAAATAAAAGCTCCGTGTTTTAGGATATTATCCATACACGAAAAGTTCACCTGGTTTTTATATTCGGATATGCCTCTTAGTCTTCGGGTTATTTATATACTAAAACGCACAATTGAGTTTGATGAAATTGAAATCGCTGAAAATTCTGAATGTCAGATTAATAAAGTCAAGGACAGGTTTCAAAAAGCTAAATCCATTCCCGATAATTGTTTGAGATATATTTCTAACTCCTGGTTGTAACCTGTCTTCCTTTCTTTTACTCTAATGTAGTAAAGAAAATCATTAAATAAATATTGAACCTCATGAAACAAAATGGAAATATCCTTGCTAAGGGATGTGATAAGATAGATCTGAATGATTTTAAAAGTTACCTATCGCTTGCGCCAATTAAAAAATTGGAACACTCAAATGAACTTTTACAGAATGAAGAATCCAAAATAAAATTGATCGCGGATCATTTCAAACAGATCATGATTTTATTGGGTCTTGACTTGAGCGATGACAGCCTCAGGGACACACCCACCCGTGTTGCTAAAATGTACGTCAATGAAATATTCAGCGGTCTGGACATTAAAAATAGGCCCTCCATAACACTCTTTGAAAATAAATATGACTATAAAGAAATGCTGGTGGAAAAAGACATCACACTTTATACATACTGCGAACATCATTTTGTGCCAATTATAGGTAAAGTGCACGTCGCATACTATTCAAATGGTAAGGTTATTGGTCTCTCTAAAATCAATCGTATTGTGGAATATTTTTCAAAAAGGCCACAAGTGCAGGAACGTCTCACCAATCAAATTGCGGAAGAATTGAAAGACATATTACTAACGAATGACGTCGCTGTTCTGATTGATGCAGTACATTTTTGTGTAGCATCGAGAGGAGTGAAGGATACAAATAGCAGCACCATTACTGCTTATTACGGAGGTAAGTTTTTACAGCCTGAAGTGAAAAGGGAATTTCAGACTATGATAGCCTGAATGAGAAATTATTATGTACAAAATCATTAATGAAGTAAATGAAAAGTAAAGTAGCCAGGTAAATGTTGGTAATAAAAAAAGATAGAATAATCGCAGTAAACAAAATAATAATATGCAACAAACCAAGGTAAAAATAAAGTTAATTGAAAATATTACTCATGATGTTTTGAGAATTATTACTGAGAAACCTGATCATATTAACTTCACGCCTGGCCAGGCAACCGAAATTTCTATCAATAGAAATGGCTGGTTGAACAATAAGCGGCCGTTTACTTTTACGAGCCTGCCAGAAAATGGTTACCTGGAATTTACTATTAAAACCTATCCTTCACATAACGGCGTTACAAAAGAACTTTTGCAACTTAAAAAAGATGATGAATTAATTTTGCATGATATTTTTGGGACGATAACGTACAATGATGAAGGAGTTTTCATTGCGGGAGGTGCCGGCGTTACACCATTTATCTCTATATTCAGACAGCTTGAATCGCAAAATAAGATCGGAGATAATAAGCTAATCTTTGCCAACAAAACCGGGGTTGATATCATACATGAAGAGATGTTTAAAAATTTATTGGGAGAAAACTTTATCAATATTTTGTCGGAGGAGCAAAAAGAAGGTTATTCTTATGGGCGAATAACGGAAGACTTTCTCAGAGCAAATATTGATGATCAGGATAAACAAATTTATTTGTGCGGACCAGAATTAATGATGGAGGAGATAGAGAGATACTTGATCAATTTGGGCGGAACAAAATCAATTATTAAGGAAGAGTTTTAATTAATAAAAAAGATATTTTAGGTATCCAATAAGATTAGTGAATATCAAAAAATTTTTCACTAAACTGATAAATTAATTTTAGAATTTTACATAATTCGATTTGGTTACGTACCAGGTGAAAAAAATTCTCTGTGGCTGTAACCTTTTAATGATTCACCTACTCTAATACCAGGATAGCAAGTGAAATAACCAATAAAAAAGGAAATATGAATTACGCAACCAGTTCTAAAAATATTCAGCAATATCCCGATTCAGAAGTTATCAAAGAGGTGTTGTTGGGTAATACAGCCTTGTTTGAGATATTAATTCGTAGATATAATCCGGATCTGTATAAAATCGGTAGGGGTTATGGATACAATCACCAGGATACCGAAGACTTAATGCAGGAGGCGTTTGTAAACAGCTTTCAAAGTCTCGCTAAGTTTGAAAATCGTTCTTCTTTTAAAACGTGGATAATAAGAATAATGCTTAACCAATGTTATCATAAATCCCAAAAGCTCAGCTTCCAAAATAAGCCCACTGTTGAAATATCTGTTAACGAAAATTCAGGTTCAATGTTTCTCACAACCAACCATAGCAATCCCGGCAGAACCGTAATCAATAAAGAATTAAAAAATGTTATTGAGGCGGCTCTTAAAAATCTCCCTGAAGATTACAGGATGACATTTACACTTCGGGAATTAACAGGATTAAGTGTAGCCGACACGGCAGAATTATTAAAAATTACAACATCAAATGTAAAAGTAAGAGTGAATCGTGCAAAAATGATGTTGCGAAAAGAAATTGAAAAGATATATTCACCTGACGATATTTATGAATTCAATCTTATCTATTGCGATAAAATTGTTGAGGGAGTAATGAAAAAAATACTTCCATAAGAAATATTTATCCTGCCATTTTCTACTATTATATTCTTCCTCGCTGTTCTGTAACCTTTTTCTATTTTTCCAACTCTAATTGAGTATAAAATAACAAAATTTAAAAATTATGAAACAAGTTATGAAATCAACCATGGCTATAATTGTAACCTCGACTATAGTCTTGGGATCTGTTTATGCACAAGGAGAGACAAAGCTCTCTGATCCTGAAATAGCGTCCGTTGCGGTTGTGGCCAATCAAATAGACATCAACTATGCTAAGATTGCAAAGACAAGATCAAAAATGCTGACGATTAAAGTTTGCGCAAACAATAACCGACGATCATACAGCGGTAATTAAGCAGGCGGTAGCATTAGTTACAAAACTTGGCGTAACACCGAAGGATAATGCCGTAAGCCAGAAACTTATGGCTGATGCAGGAAAAACACAGAAGGCATTGCTTTCAAAATCTGCAAAAACTTTTGACAAGGCCTATATTGATAATGAAGTTTCATATCATAAAGCTGTCATAAGTGACATTGAGGATTTGTTAATACCTCAAAGCCAAAATGCAGAATTAAGAAAATTACTACAGGATGTAGTACCCGCTTTAAAAGCCCACCTGGCCCACGCTGAAATGGTACAAAAAATGTTTGTAAAAAAATGATCTATAAACTGAAATTGAAGGGGACGGTATTTATTTATATACTTCTCTGCTTCTTTCTAAATAGTTGCACCAGGCCGGAAGACAATGCCATAAAAGTACCAACTTCAGATTCTGTTTCTATTGTTCCTGAAAAATCTGGCCCTGAAATATATACCGTGGAAATTAAGGATATGAAATTTCAACCGGGGGAAATTAATGCGAAAGCAGGAGATACCATTATTTGGACCAATCGCGATATGGTTACACATTGTGTCACCGAAGAAAATGCAAAGGCATGGACCTCCGCTAATATTGCCAGCGGTGAATCATGGAAGATGGTGGTCAAATCAAGTGCAGATTATTTTTGCGCTATTCACCAGGTAATGAAGGGTAAAATAATTGTAGAGCAATATTACTAACTCATCTTTCCAGGTAAAATTTAATAAAACATTCCCCAATCATAAAGAAAATGAAAAAAATTCTATTTGTTATTTGTATTGGATTTGCTATTCAGGATACCTCCGCATGCGACATTTGCGGTTGCAGTTCCGGCAATTATTTTATGGGACCGTTTCCACAATTTCGAAAGCATTTCTTTGGAGTGGGATATACATTCCGAAGCTTTCAAAGTCAGTAGCTTCAGATGCAACACAGTTTAGCAATGACGTTTTATCAAACTACAGAATTATGGGCAGGATATAATATTGGTAGAAAATGGCAGCTTCTTACATTTCTTCCTTATAACATCAACAGGCAAACGTCAGATGACGGCACCAGGAAAAACAACGGGCTCGGAAACATATCTTTGATCGCTAATTACGACTTATTAAATACAAGGAAAGGTAATAAACGTGGAAATAAGATTAGTCAGCAATTATGGATTGGAGGAGGTATAAAAATTCCACAGGTAAATTTGAAGTTGACGCTAATGATATAGTTCCAGCAGCCAATAATCAGGCAGGATCAGGAAGTTTAGATTTTATTTTAGATGCCATGTACACATATAATATAAATGACTGGGGAATTAACAGTAATGTAAACTATAAAATAAATCAGAATGCCAGTCAATACAAATTTGGCAACCGTTTAAACGTAAGCTCCTTCCTTTTTTATTCTATAAGCGGAGCAAAAACAACCTTCAATCCCAATGTAGGTGTGCTTTATGAAAGTTTAAAGGCAAATGAATTAAATAAAGTTAATATTGAGGACACCGGTGGTACGGCTCTGCTTGCATCAGGAGGCATGGAAATAAATTTTCCTAAAATCGCGTTTGGTTTTAATGTCCAACTACCAATGACACAAAATTTTTCCAATCAACAAACGGCAACAAAAATAAGAGATATGGCACATGTAACATTTATTTTTTAATAATCTTATACGGATCGAATCATCACTACTTTTGTGCTTGGATACAAAGTCTGGAAATATAGGTCTTGCCCAGTTTCTTTATTCATCACCTACTTACTTCGCTAAACCTTTCTACAGTATTTACCGTTTAATGTAGATTCTCAATCTTTTCTAAAATATTTTTAACAATAGAAGATAAAAATGTCCTTTATTAAAGATGATTTTTTTACCTTTGCGGGATAAACGACATAAATGTTTTCAAAAACTTGTGAATATGCCATACGGGCTATGATCTTTATAGCACAAAAATCAAAGACAGGTAATAGAGTGGGGATAAAGGAAATAGCTAAAGCAATTGATGCGCCCGAATATTTCATCGCAAAAATTTTACAGAACTTAAGCCGTAAAAGACTTGTTCAGTCCTTAAAAGGGCCTACTGGCGGTTTTTTTCTCGAAGAGGAATCATCACAATGTTCTTTAGCAGATATTGTAACAGCTATTGATGGTGATAACCTTTTTACAGGCTGCGGTCTCGGACTTAAAAACTGTAATGAAAACAGACCGTGCCCTATTCATAACGAATTTAAAAAAGTAAGAGAGGATATCTATAACATGTTAGAAGCTGCCAGGATAGGAGAGTTTAGTAAGCAACTGGAAAAGAATTTGACTTTTCTAAAACGATAATAGTTTTTTTGAAATAATAAAGGATAAAAAGGTATTAATATAATTATTATGGGCAAAAGCTTCATTTGTAAGTCTGCATTGTTGTTTACTCTTACAGTCTTCATCTATTCACCTTTTGTGCAGGCGCAGGTGGATAGCACTGCAACACAATTTGCTGCAAATCACGATGGGTATATGATTATACTGTTTGCATTTCTGGCTATTGTTTTGGGAGCGGCAATTTTCTTAAAGATCAAAACCTCGGAAGTGATAATGACAGGAAAAAGAAAAAAGAAGGAAATAGATGCAACGAGGCTTAATCAATATATCAATAGCATGAACAGTGATCAAATAGAGAAGTTTTTATTATACAAGGACAGAATGAAAAACCAGGAAAAGGAGGGGGGTAAAAATATTAATTCCAGGCTTCTTAGCCTCTTTTTTATTGTCACGGCATTTTTAAATCCGCAAAATTTGTTTGCCCAATCTTCGAATAAATTAGGATCTCTCCTGGGCGAAGGAGGCGTAATAATAACAATAGTCCTAATACTTACACCTATACTGGCGGGCATTATTCTAATGATCGTTAAAGTAAAAAATGTTTTAAGGCAATACAATAAGAAGCAAAATATTGAAGAGTCAGAGAAGTTAGCGGCTTACTTAAAAGTATTACCCGATGATGAAATAAAGAAAACATTACTAAAAAGAAAAGCGGCCCTTGATTACAAGTTGAGTAATTCTGAATTGTCCGGGGAATTAAAAGCAGAAGACAGTAAAGGCTTAATCAATATTGATACTAACAGCAGCTTACCTGTGGTGGCAATAAAAAAGAAGGCCTTGAAACGGCCAAATATAGATCCGCAATTGTCCAAACTCATTCTCTGGTATATCGGCACAGCCACTTTTTGGTTGGTATTCGGCACCAGCATCGGGGAATATTTAGGAATTAAATTCGTAGCGCCCGATGTGGACCATTTGAGTTGGTTAAGTTTTGGACGGCTTCGTCCGGTGCATACCAATGCAGTGTTCTGGGGTTGGGCTTCACTGGGTATGCTTGCGCTCGGTTACTATATCGTACCTACTGTCAGCAACACTCCTTTATCAAGCATGAAGCAAGGTTGGTACACACTAATTCTCATTAATGCTTCTGTTGTATTGGGGACACTGTGCCTTATGTCAGGCATTAATAATAGTGGTGGCGAATACCGCGAATACGTCTGGCCCGTGATGCTGTTATTTGCACTTGGCCTTGTGCTCACTTTAATAAATTTTTTAAAAACCATCGCTAAACGAAAAACGAAAGAAATATACATTTCAAACTGGTATATGGTTGCAGCGGTAATATTTGCAATCATAATTGTAATAGTAGCTTATGTTCCGGTTTGGGCACACGGCCTTGGCAATACAATTGTGCAGGGCTATTATATGCACCAGGGCGTGGGCATGTGGTTCATGCTTTTTACATTGGGAATTGTTTATTACATGCTTC
>JBBSPS010000163.1:0-9241 GCA_038258655.1 Bacteroidia bacterium | reverse complement strand
ATGGAAACTATTTGTTCGTAATGAATCGTTTTTTTCATTGTATAGGTTTTTAGTTTACACAATGCTACGAAAAATTCATCGGTGTTTGTGCGCAACAGCACATGGCTATTTCATGGTTCTTATTTTATTATTAATTTACTAGTTAATTGTATTTATAATCGAACAATATTTCCCTGAAGTGAAGTGAAAAGTATTAAAATTTCCGGCATGTCAGAAAAAAAAGTGTTTATGATAAACGGCACTTTATTCATTAAGGACAGCAATGAAGTTTTTGATATCTACAGAAGAGGAAAGCTACTCTGTAAACAAAAAAAATTAGCATCCTGGAAAAAAAGTGATTTTCAAAAAAAAATTCTACACGCAGGAACTTTATTACATCTTAATAATGCTTCTTTCATCCAAAGCAATAATCATCTGTACACACTGACTCTTGGATCAGATTCCATACCGGTATGCACATTGCTTACAGAAGATGAAATAAAAAGCCCTGTTCAAATAAGCTTTCATGAAGTGTACCATTTCTATTACGTTTCTACCTATGTTAATGGGATATATATGCTATTCCCAAAACAGTTTAAAGTTCAATACAGCAAAAATGATCCCCAAAAAAATAGTTTTTTTGTGCAAGTAGAAATGGATGACAGTTCACTCTATACCCCGCACAGGCGCATTGAAAAAAACGGAGAAATTTTGCCGCTTACAATGGTTGATTCTGTGGGCGAATGGGGCTTGTATCACGACAATCATGGGAATATATGGGGAGGCACAAAATCTTCCATTTTCAAATTCAATTATAAAAGCCAAAAACTGGATAAATATATAATCAATGAGTTTGTAAAATGTTTTGAACCCGAAGGAGATACATTATGGTTTTCAACAGAGAATAAAATTGGTTATATCCTACATGATGCAGTTGTTTTCATAGCTGATTTTAAAAGCAAACTTAGTATAAATCATATTAAAAAAATCAAAAACACCATTTATATATCCGCTAGTCCCGGGTTTTATTCTTATGATATAACAAACAAATCGCTCATTGCTGTAAATGGATTAGCCGAAAAAACAGTATTTAATGCCTGCCTTTTGCAAGATGGTTCTATGTTCCTCGCTCTTCCCAATGATAACCCTTATTATTATTATTATAAAAAGGCATACGCTCTGCCTCTTGATAAAGAAGGCAGGCTGGCTATTACCTATTATGGTATACCCGATAAAAGAGGATTTATATGGGTGCCTACTTCCAAAGGACTTTTCCAAGTTAAAAAAAACGATATTGATAATTATGTGACCGGAAGGAGTGCCCATCTTTATTATTTCTATTATGATAAAAAAAACGGATTTAATTCCAATGAATTTAACGGAGGGTCCTGCAATCCTTGTGGATTAGTAAAACGCAACGGAGATTTTTCACTATCCTCTTTAAATGGGTTGATATGGTTTAACCCAGATTCAGTTGCTCCAGTTTTACCTTACGCTTCTATGCGGATTGATCATATAGAAGTCGATAGCTTAGTCTTAGATACTATTTCAGAAATAAAAATACAACATGGCTTCAGCCGTCTTTTGTTTGAAGTATCTGTTCCCTACTTTGGGCACTCTGATAATTTAATCATTGAATATTCACTTGAAGGTTCAACCAATGAATGGTATCCTGTTGCAACTGACGGGAAAATACTATTTACTTCTTTACCTACAGGAGATTACTCTTTAAAGATCAGGAAAATTGACGGTTTTGGCCTCCATAATTACTCCTATATAAATTATAGTTTTGTTGTATTACCACCTTGGTACCTAACCATTGTTTCTAAAACCTTGTTTTGCTTTTTCCTCTTGTTGCTAATTTATGTTGGATACCGGATCCGGTTTAGGAAATTGGTGACAGAACAAAAGAAACTGGATGGATTGGTAAACAGTAAAACAAAGGAACTAAATAATATGGTAAGTAAGCTTCAGCAAACTGTCCAAGAACTCAAAATTTCAGAGGATTTACTTTATGAAAGCAATCAGCAAAAGGACAAACTTACTACGATACTAGCACACGATTTAAAATCACCACTTCGGTTTATGGCAAAAATTTCGGATTATATATTTAAAAATATTGGAACAGTTCCGCATGAGAAAATTAAAACTATTTCTCTGGATTTGAAAAATGCCTCGCAAACAATGTCAGCATTTACAGAAGAGTTTTTAATATGGTTACAATCGCAAAAAGAAAATTACAAAGTAAAATCTCAAAATATAAATTTGAAAGAACTTGTCGCAGAAATGTATGAATTTTATGCAGATATAGTAAAAATGAATAACAATGAACTTATAATAAAGATAGAAACAACCAAAGATTTTTTTATTGTTTCTGATCAACAGCTTCTGAAAGTTATTCTTCGAAATCTTATTGACAATGCTAATAAAAACACCCAAAACGGAAAAATAATTATAAGTGTTGAAGAGAGTAACGGGTGTGTTTTGCTAGCAGTAAAAGATACGGGTGATGGAATGAATGAAGAACAGGTAGAAAAATTGTTGAATGTAAGTAACCCACCCGCGTTTTCAATTGAAATCAAAGAACAGTTTGGATTCGTAATCATCAAAGATTTTATATTAAAATTAGGAGGTAAAATAATATCTGTAAAAAGTGAACTTTTAAAAGGGACAGAGATCAAAATCCGTTTTCCAATAGATATTAATCGTTAATACGAATATCATACATAGTAGCCAGTTGGTTTAGTTCAATAACATTGTGCACATTCAGTTTTTCTAGTATCCTTGTCTTATAGGTTCCAATAGTTGAAGGGTGTAAATTTATTTGTTCTGCTATCTCACCTGGCGTCTTTCCCTTTATAAGGCTTATTGCCACTTCAAACTCCCTATTAGAAAGTAATTTAAAAGGATTGTCTGTTTTGTCCTGCTCCGATTCATCCAAAAGCATTTGAGCCATGCCATCACTGATGTATTTTTTACCTGACAATATTGTGCTTACTGCTTTTAATATTTCATTGTCAGAAGCCTCTTTATTAAGATAACCTTTTGCACCTGTTTTAATAAATCGTTTAGCAAAATGTTCTTCCGGATTCATGGAGAACATTAAAACATTGCTATCTGGTTTAATCCTGAGTACTTGTTTAAGTAATTGAAAACCATTTGTATCCGGCATATTAATATCCAGCATAATTAAGCTATAAACATTTTTTTTGATTTGATCAATTGCTGACGCACCATTCGCTGCTTCATCTATCAATACATTCAATCTTTCTGTTAATATTAATTTAATTCCGGTCCTTACAATGTGATGGTCATCAATTAAAAGTATATTGTGTAACTTTTTTTCGGTTTCCATGGATCGAATAAACTAATTAATTGAGGTTAGAATTGGTTTTATTTTTTAGTTGGCAAAAACAAAATTACTAAACTTTTGACTACCCCTTTACAAAGCGTTCCAATGATGTCTGTAAAAAAGATTGCTCAAAGGGTTAAAATCATTACGGCAAAGGAACTTTTTCGGCTCATCCGGAAGTCAAAAATTAACTCTGGGGAGGTCAATTTTGGAGCAGTGGTTACTATGTTAATACAGTTGGTCCATATGCGAACGAGGAAACAATTCAAAGGTATATCAATGAACAAGGCAATGAAAAAAATGAGTATAAAAAGATTCATAGAAATCAATTAAGTTTATTCGAGTAACACGATACCTCGAAGCTCTGCTTCGGGGTTATTCATCAAAATATCAACTTTGAGTGAACCCTAAATATTGAGGAGCATTTTTATTTTGCAGCAACTTGCAGATAGAGGTTTTTCAAATAGTTAACCAATTCAATCGTTTTTTGTACCAATTTATTTTCACAAGAGAAAAATATTCAATGCTCTTCGTTAAGGACAAAGCATTACAGAAAAGTCAATTTGTAATTTCAATTGCAAATACTCTTTTTTATAAAATGACTTTACTAATACATTTTTTTATAGAGTAGTAATCTTATTGCTTCATAAATTGTTTTATAATCGTGCGATTATCTTTTGTTACAATTCGAATAAAATACACACCCGGCTCTAGAGCTGACATATTCAATAAGGTTCCTGGGCTTAATTCCATTTGTACCTCTCTGCCTATTATATCAGCTATCCGAATAGAAACAATATTCAATTGATCTATTCCTTGCATCCGCAATTCACCAGTAACAGGATTAGGAAATAATTCTATAAGGGATGTTTCCAGAACATTTGTTAACCCTGTAGCTACACAAGGGCTGGTTGGATCAATTGTATTCATTAAGTTAACAGCATTCGTAATCTGCAAAGCCGCAAAATATTTAAATACCTGATCCAGTTTTAATTGTATAGTTATATCAGAAATATTTTTTTTCCTCAGGTTGTAATATTTGTTCACTTGCATCAGATCACATTCTGTATAGGCAACTCCAGTATACCTTTGTATTTGCACTAGGTAGCTGTAACCATTTTCCCGCGTGGGTTCAAACATGGTACCCTCACCATAATCGTTCCACGTTGCAAGTTGCATGATATCAATATCGCTGTTATACTTTTTTGAAAGGTTTATCAATGTATCGAGCGTCCTTCCGTTGTTGCTTGGAATATAAAAATAGCTGGTGCCACCATTTTGTCCTTGAGCATAAAAATCATTAAAGCTCGGATAAACCTCACCCATAGCAATGTTTAATTGAGGAGCTCGGTTCTTATAAAAATTTTCTACCTGTGAATAATGATCGGTCGTATTAGGACTTTGGTAGGGCCATGCATATTCTCCATCCGTATTGGGATCTCCCTCACCTCCCTGATATTCCAGTGGAAGAAACACAACATCTTCTCCAGCACCGGAAAGGATCGTTGTCCAATCCAAACCTGTTTGAAACGTATTTGGTCCGAAAACGCCTACTAATGGGTGATTCCCCGAACCATATCTAAAATAGGATGTTTTATTAAAATAATGATCTTTCGCATAAGACAAACTATTTTTCCCATTTGCTAAAGAGACCCAAAACCTGTCTTCGAGTATGAGTCCAAACATCATTGCTGCTTCAGCAGTATGATTTACAATAGAATCCGAATTGCGTAAAAGATTAGCAAGATCTCCATTGCTCCCTTCTGATCCGTACCAATCTATCAGAATACCATCAATACCTGACAGCTTCATCAATAGCAGATGATATTGTATTACATACGGGTCGCTGCTTGCATAAGGGCCTATCAGAGGATAATAATGCGAAGCTATTTGTCTTTTTCCTGTTTGATCAACAATATTCGGATCCATCTTATCCATCTTCCAATGCCAACCCCATTGACCATTTCCTGAAGTCTGTGGTGTATCAAACCAAGGCATGTAATGCATATAAATAGGTTTCGGATTTGTTTTCTGTACTTTAACAGGCGACTGCCCAAAAAGACTTCCTGCGAAAATTATTAGAAATACGAGTAGATAATTTTTTTTCATATTTTCTTTTTCCGTTAATTATTTTTATGCTAAATAAAGATTGCATATTAATTTTTCAAAGGAATTCCTATTCCATACTAATTTTTTTAGTGGCATTTGTTTTATCACCGTTAAGATGGATTATATAAACTCCTTTTGATAAATCACTAAGGTTTAATTTTTTACTGTAATTATAATTGCTGTTGTTTATATTCAACGATTCAGTATAAATAATCTGACCTAGCACATTTGCTATTTCCACATTATAACTACCGTTATCCGGGAAGCTGATATCAAGGGTAAACGCGCCATTGTTTGGGTTGGGATAAACATTAATGAATGGCTTGTTATCAGCACCTGCCGGATCAATTGAAGTCACATTATCGGTGCAGGTTATTGAGTAATCTTCCACCTCTCCATAGCCTGTTGTTCCGCATGGATCGTAATCCGGGCCGTTTGCATCGTCAATCATTTTTATCCGCATTTTTATTTTTCCTAGAAAAGCATTCACTGGAATTTTTATAACGCCTTTATAAGGATTAGGTCCTGATGTGATGGAATCTAATGTTGCAGCTAACTCTGTAGTTGGGTCAAAAATTTTGTCATTATTCCAATCACACCAAATTAAAACTTTATCGGCAGCATACGCCTTTCCAATGGTAACGGCTATGTTCATGTTGCTGCCGCGTAAAGCCGATGTGTTTTTTGCAGTAAAATCAGTATAGGTTGTTGCTGCGGAAGTATTGTCTATATTACCAAATTGAACACGATTAATGTATTCCCAAGTAGCATCAGCTGTAGTGCCTGTACAATTGGTTACTACGGAGCTTGAATATAAATCAATTTCCCACATACCTCGCCCATAAGTACCAATCCTTAATTTTTTTGTAGGATAATAAATGGCAAAATCCATAACAGGTACATTTGGTAGCCCATTGCTATAGAATGTCCAATCACTCATTGTGTTATTGGTGTAATACACTCCTATATCTGAACCCAAATATAATGCATCTGCATTATTATTCTCTTCATACATAATAGCATTCATTGGTATATTAGGAAGTGTACCTGAAACATTTGTCCATGTGCTACCTCCATTAGTTGATTTAAATACTTTTGAACCGCTTGTATATCCACCTTTAGTGATCCATAATGTATTTGAATTTGTTGGATGTATTGCTATGGCAGTTATACCTTCTGATCCAGGAACAGTATAGGTAGTCCAGTTACCACCCATATTTGTTGTTTGGTATAATGTATTTCCGCGTGAAGTGTAAATAACGGCAGAATTAGATGGTGCAATTTCTAAACATTTCAGTGTATTATTTCCTCCACCTGCAATATTGTTACTAATTTTTGTCCAATTGGTACCACGATTAGTAGAACGATATACATCATTATAACCAGCTACAATAGTACTATTATTGCTTGGATCCAGGGTGTATGGGGTAACCCAATCACCTGTTGGTTTACCTCCAGGAATATTTGCACTAATATCATTGTATGTATCATTCACCCAACCATCTTGAGAACGGTATAACTGTCCATTGACATACGTTGTGTAAATCACATTTGCATCCGTTTTATCTATGGCTTGCACCATACCATCTCCACCACTAGTTGCTCTCCATGTACCAGCAGCATTTCGCATACGCCCTCCATTATCCTGAGTTCCCCCTATAATAACATTTGCATTCGTTTGTGCAGTTGCTATACTATAAAATTGTGTAATTATCAATCCATTGGAAAGGTCTGTCCAAACATCATTCGATTCATTGTAACGATATACTCCTCCATCATTACAGAAATAAATATAATTAGTATTTATAGGACTATATTTTGCATTGTGAAAATCTGCATGTATCTCAGGTCTTCCACCAGTAGTCCCTCCTCCCCAATTTGTCATCTGAGTCCAGTTTACTCCACCATCAGTAGACTTGTACATTACCAAAGAACCAGAATAGATAATGTTTGCATTATTTGGCGAAATGATAAACATTTCATCTTGAGGGTAATTTGATTTGAATGTAAATGAGCCTCCACTATTTGTTGAAACATAAAATTCGAGTTGCTTAGAGGATTCAACAGCAAGCATATTTGGATTTGCAGGAGTAACACCAAGCCTTAACTGCGTTTGAATTTGTGAAAAGTTGGTAGCTTGAGTCCAGTTGGTTCCTCCGTCTATGGATTTAAAAACTTGGCTACCATAATAATCATACAACGCAGCATACACCGTATTTGCATCTCCCGGTTTAAACTTTACATCTGAATAAGATCCTGTTCTAACGGATGACCAATTAGTTCCACCATTCGTAGTTCGCATAAGTCCGTTATTGGTGGCTGCAAATAATACATTGGAATTAGAGGGGCTAATTACCATTTCATATATACGAAGTCCTGCACTTAACTGACTATTCAGTCCAGTAGCACTCCAAGTAGCTCCTCCATCTGTAGATTTATATACGCCCATATTATTTGAAAGGCTAATATAATAATTGTAATCTCCAAGAGTAACATATAGTGTGTTCGCATTGTTTTTGTCAACAATTACTACTCCTGTGCGAGTATGCGGTGCAAAATCGGAAATAGGTGTGTAAGTGTTACTGCCGTTAGTGGTTTTCCAAACACCTCCACCAGGTGTTGCTACATAATATTTATTTACATTTGTAGGATCAAACGCAACGTCATTCGCTCTTCCCATACCATTATATCCCCCAGCTGCAGTAGTTTGTGAAAAATTGACCCATGTGGTTGCTGCCAACGATCTAGTGTTTGTGGTATTGGTACGTTCCTTTTGATAAGCAGCTAAGTTGGTAGTTAAATCAGGAAATGTTCCATCAGGTAATATGCGTGTACTCCAAAACCATTCCCAACGCATATACTTATTATAATCACCATCTTTTGATTCCTCCTCTTCTTCCTCCTCATTACGTCTGGTTGAGTTGTTGTTTTTCAATTTTTCCTTTTCATATTCTTTAAAGTAATTATGAGCTGCCTTTTTTATTTCATAAAAATTTGCATTCGGTTTTTCCATCAATTCTTTCCACTTCTGTGCATTGATGTTATAGGGGATTGCTAATATTAGTAAGCAAACAAAATGGAGTGTAATTTTTTTCATGGGAAATATCTTAAAAGTTTATATATATCAAATTTATTTTTTTACTTGTGAAATTGCTAATACTATATTAGCCAATAGTAATACTTTATACCCTTTTTTAAATGTTTACAGGTATTTCCATAGTAATACCAATTATAAGTATAAAATAGCCCAATAGCTCCTATCCTTTTTCAAGGAGAGGAGGTAGGTGAGGTTTTGAAATGGACTGTTTTGTATTTATAATTGGTATAATTTATATTATTGAATGCATAAAAAAACTCCTGTTCAGCAATTTCTATTCCATCATAATTTTTTTACTGGTATTCGTTTTATCACCACTAAGATGGATGATATAAACTCCTTTTGATAAATCGCCAAGGTTTAATTTTTTATTGTAATTATAATTGCTGTTGTTTATTTCTAATGCTTCACTATACACAATTTGCCCAAGTGTATTTCCTATTTCCAATTTATAAATGCCGTTATCAGGGAAACTAATATCAAGTGTAAATGCATCCTTAATTGGTGTTGGATAAACATTGATTAAAGGTTTGCTATTAGCATCTGCCGGATCAATCGAAGTTATATTATCGGTACAGGTTAATGAATAATCTTCCACCTCTCCATAGCCTGTTGTTCCGCATGGATCATAATCAGGGCCGTTTGCATCGTCAATCATTTTTATACGCAATTTTATTTTTCCTAAAAAAGCATTAGATGGAATT
>JBBSPS010000162.1:0-9347 GCA_038258655.1 Bacteroidia bacterium | reverse complement strand
TGGCCAGTTTTAAACTGCTCTAAGGCTTTCTTTTTGAGTGCCTCATACTCTTCGTTCTTTTCTTTCATGGTTCTGTGGTTATTTAAAGTTAAGTTTTATTCTTATTCTTTAAATAGCACAGTTCATTTTACACCCTCGTTTCGTCAAAGTACTCAGGTCTTGTTAGATATGAGATGGAAAACGATTTATTATCTCTAATTACTATTTTCCTTGTTTCTAACAACGGAAAGCCAATATATTCTAGCTTGTATGTGACTGTAGTCGTTTTTAATTTGACTTCAATATTTTTACTAATGACTTTAACATTACTTGTGATATTTGATTTGTCTTGCATTTGAATTACTCCATCCTTAATTTCTTTGTAAAAGCTCGCATTGTCGATTTTTTCTTTAGGAACAAAGCTTTCTGCAATAATTCTATATGTCACATTGTATTTAACCAAACCAACTATTCGTTGAGTATCAGCAACAATTCTAATTCGTGAAATGTTTGCAAAAACGGCATCGATGTTTTGTTTTTTAAAGTCGTTGATTGTAGGTAAAGACACAGAAAATCCGTATTCTTTGTTCACATATTTCTTCGGACTATTTTGTCCTTGAAAAAAACACACTAATGAAATAATTAAAATTGTTCTCATTATAATTGACACTAGCTTCTATCCTGTTGCATAATATGCAATCAATTTCGTTTCATTTTTTAAAAACATCCCAATCAATTCTCATATCCACGGAAATTACATGTCGGTAAATGCCATCTGTTTCAAAGGAAGCTAATGCAGGGCGATAAAAAGTTGCAACGGAAAAATATTTATTAAAACGATATTCAAGACCAATTGTGGCTCCAAGTGTTTTATCTACTTTTTTGAAATAATAAAAACCGTTTGTATAATCCCTGAATTCAAATATATAATCCGAAAAATTAAATCCTGCAATTATATTTAGTTGACTGCAAAGCTGGTGATGCAAAATTAATTCAGCATATCCGGATCGAATATCACTTACAACTCCGGCATTTGCATAATTAACAAGACCAATTGCTGAGTTCAGCGATTCAGTATAACCAAAGTTCAATGAAATTTTATTTTTATCTTTTTTATAATATATGGCAGCACCTAACCCAAAAAAGCCCCATTTCTGTTTGCTTGTTATTGATTGATAATCCACATAATGATATTGGTTTACCCAGGGAAATGAAAATGTAATGCCTATCGTATCTTTTTTTATTTTCTCCTGACCATAAGAAAAGCAAACGATAAAGAAAAAAAGAAAAGCAAAAAGCAGTTTCATAAATAATGCGGTAGAATAGTACATTGCTAATGTAGCAAAAAAATACCCGTCAATAAAGTAATATTGACGGGTATTTGAATAGTATAATAAAGATTATTTCAATTTAAATGCCGCTTTTACCTTAGCAACATAATCTAATTTTTCCCAAGTGAATAATTCTACTTTCATGGTTTTTATTTTTCCATCAGGAGATTTAAATGTTTTGGTTACCACTTCGTTTTTGCGGCCCATGTGTCCGTATGCAGCAGTTTCACTATAGATAGGAGTGCGTAATTTAAAACGTTGTTCAATAAAGTAAGGGCGCATATCAAAAACAGATTCAACAATTTTTGCAATCTGCCCGTCTGTCATTTTCACTTTTGAAGTTCCATACGTATCAACAAAAATACCCATCGGTTGCGCAACACCAATTGCATAAGAAACTTGTACCAATACCTCGGAACAGACACCTGCAGCAACTAAATTTTTTGCAATATGTCGTGTAGCATAAGCTGCGGAACGGTCCACTTTTGAAGGATCCTTACCCGAGAATGCCCCGCCACCGTGAGCGCCTTTTCCACCATACGTATCAACAATAATTTTACGGCCTGTTAAACCTGTGTCGCCGTGTGGCCCGCCAATTACAAATTTGCCGGTGGGATTAATATGGTATTTGATTTTATCATTAAATAAATGCGCGAATTTTTTGTATTTCTTTTTTACACGTGGAATTAAAATAGAAATGATATCACTTTTAATTTTCGCCAGCATTTTTGCTTCGGCATCAAAATCATCATGTTGTGTTGAAACCACAATAGCCTCAATACGTACAGGAACATTTTTATCATTGTATTCCAATGTTACTTGTGATTTTGCATCCGGACGTAAATATTTAATTTCCTTATTTTCTCTGCGTATCGCCGCTAATTCGATCAGCACTTTATGGGCCAAGTCAAGGGCTAATGGCATATAATCTTCGGTTTCATTGGTCGCATAACCAAACATCATTCCTTGGTCACCGGCACCTTGTTCTTCTTTTTTCTTTCTATCCACTCCTTGATTTATGTCAGCAGATTGTTCATGGATAGCGGAAAATACACCACATGAATTTGCTTCGAACATATATTCACTTTTTGTATAACCGATCTTTTTGATCACATCACGTGCAATAGTTTGCACATCCAGGTATGCGTTTGACCTTACTTCACCTGCAAGTACTACTTGTCCGGTGGTTACTAAAGTTTCGCACGCCACTTTTGATTCAGGGTCGAACGCTAAAAAATTATCAATTAAGGCATCAGAAATTTGATCTGCTACTTTGTCTGGATGTCCTTCCGATACTGATTCGGATGTAAATAAATATGGCATGTTGTTAGGGTTTAAAAAAATTTTGCGAGTGCTAAAATACAATAATTAATTAATCTGAAATCGAGAAGTGTATAATTAAAAACAAAAGCAGAAAAACTACGCTTTGGAGTTTTCAACATATTGTTGTTTAAAGAAACTACGATGCAGTGATTGTTAGTTTTGATTTTCGTCTACCTTTGATGCAGATAGTAGTACTAACTCAAAAACAAACAAACAAAATGAAAAAAGTATTCACCTTATTGTTTATTGCTGGCGCAATGAGCATTGTAGCCTGCGGCCCAAGCGCTGAAGAAAAAGCGAAACAGGAAGCGGAAGCTAAAGCAAAAATGGACTCATTATTTAACGCTGCAAGCGTTGGCACCAATGCTGCAAAAGATTCTATGGCTACTACAACGCCAGATTCTACTAACACAGCGGCAGAAGAGAAAAAATAATTTCTGTTACAACAGTAAATGAAAAACTTCCCCCGAATACTCGGGAGGAGTTTTTTGTTTTTATGGGCTTCAATATTTTATCCTCTTTCCATGCGCCTGTGCTGAAACTTCAGCACTAATGGGAGAAGAAGAAGCCAAAAAAATAACTTCAAAGATATTTTTACACGCAGGAATTATTGCTAATTTTGTATGACCTGAAAATACAGTAGGCAATTTTGCAGTAGGCAATTGGCAAAGTATCCATCCCATTCGGTTACAAAATTTTAATAGAAAAAACTATTATTAAAAATGTCATTATCTACCAAATATATTTTTGTTACCGGAGGAGTAACCTCATCATTAGGAAAAGGAATTCTTGCCGCATCACTTGCTAAACTTTTACAAGCTCGTGGTTATACTGTAACCATCCAAAAATTAGATCCATATATTAATATTGATCCGGGGACGCTAAACCCCTATGAGCATGGCGAATGTTTTGTAACTGATGATGGCGCTGAAACCGATCTGGACCTTGGGCATTATGAACGTTTTTTAAATATCCCTACATCACAAGCTAACAATGTTACAACTGGACGAATTTATCAATCAGTGATTGAAAAAGAAAGGCGTGGTGATTATTTGGGGAAAACCGTGCAGGTAATTCCGCACATTACCGATGAAATAAAAAACAGGGTAAAGCTGCTTGGCAAAACAGGGAATTACCAATTTGTAATTACTGAAATAGGTGGTACTGTTGGCGATATTGAATCGCTACCTTATATAGAAGCAGTGCGTCAGTTAAAATGGGAGTTAGGGAAAGATGCGATGGTAATTCATCTTACATTGATCCCATATCTTTCGACTACAGGAGAGTTAAAAACAAAACCTACTCAACATTCAGTAAAACTTTTGTTAGAGTACGGAGTTCAGCCCGATGTATTAGTCTGTCGTACCGAGCACCCCATCAATAAGGACATTAGAAACAAAATAGCATTGTTCTGTAACGTAGCGCCCAATGCGGTTATAGAGGCCATTGACGCAAGTACAATTTATGAAGTACCATTATTAATGGAAGAAGAACGGTTGGATGTGGTAGTGTTAGATCAATTGAACATGCCTGTTACTGAGAATTTAGATCTTGCAAAATGGAAAGAATTTTTGCACAAATTCAAACATCCGAAACATGAAGTGAGAATTGGATTGGTTGGTAAATATGTTGAATTAAAAGATTCTTACAAATCCATTTCGGAGTCGTTTATACATGCAGGCGCGGCAAACGATTGCAAAGTAAACATTGAATGGATACATTCGGAAAGCATCAATGATGAAAATGTAAATGAAAAATTCAAAGGCTTACGCGGAATATTAGTTGCTCCGGGTTTCGGACAACGCGGTATTGAAGGAAAGATAAGTGCTATCAAATTTGCACGTGAAAATAATGTTCCATTCCTGGGAGTTTGTCTCGGTATGCAATGTGCGGTAATCGAATTTGCAAGAAATGTGTTGGGATTTAAAGATGCAAACTCTACTGAAATGAACCCCGGGACTACTAATCCTGTAATTGATCTTTTGGAAGCACAAAAGAAAGTTACAAAGAAGGGCGGAACAATGCGTTTAGGTGCTTACCCTTGCTATATAGGCGAAGACACAAAAGTATGGGAGATATATAAACACAAAGAAATCACTGAGCGTCATCGCCATCGTTATGAATTCAACAATGAGTATTTAGCTGATTTCGAAAAAGCCGGAATGATTGCTTCAGGAATAAATCCTGAAGGTGGCTTAGTAGAGATCGTTGAAATAAAAGACCATCCTTGGTTTGTAGGCGTTCAGTTCCATCCCGAATATAAAAGCACTGTTGCTAATCCTCATCCATTATTCGTTCATTTTGTGAAAGCAGCGATTGAAGTTGGGAAGTTGGTGCATTGATTTGATTATGCATTAGCTTTAGAATTTCATCTGCACATAAAAAAAATATCAACAATAGGTGATATACAGATGTTCTGCGGCATTTTAGGACAGACCGTTATTACAAATACAATGACTGAAAAGAAGAAATTAAGTAAGCGGGGATTAATATTTATTGAAACACTGACGTTAGTCGGTAGTGTTTATTTTTGGCTTGACTATTTCTATAATTTTACTCCTAGCAGAAATATCAAACCTGGTGGAAAATTATTTGTAGCAATTTTAATGACTTCTTTCAGCGTAATATTCATTATGGAAATATTGAGATTAAGTAAGGATAGAAAAATCTATCACTACATTGGTTACGTTTTTGCGATTCCACTTATTCCGCTTTTCATTGTTGGATTTTTAAGCCAAACAAGACTTTTAGCTTCGTTGACATTGCCATTAATGGTTCTTGGGATGTTAATTTTCATTTCCACATATAGTTTTCAGCAACTTGAGCTTCTTCAATTAGGTGATGCATTTAATCAGAATGTAATTCCATACTTAAACCTGACGACCATAGCAATAATATTTATTTATGCCGACAAATTTTTGGTTAGACTTTTGGCTCGCTTCATTCCCGAAGACCAAATGCCAAAAGCCGTAAAAGATATAACTTATGAATTGCTTGACAAGAGACCATTTGTAAAAATTGCCTACATACTGTTGACTTTACTCCTAGTAATAGCGACAGTTGAAGAACTTGGGAAAACGGACTTCTTTCACTTTATTGACCCATACAAAAATGTTGCTTTACAATCGTTGGTTACTTTTGCTGCAATAGACAGGCTTGTATCAAAATGGAAGACAAAATAAAGAAACGACCGCATAACTAACCTAAAAAAATGCGGGCTTTCTACTAGTGCAATTTTATTTTTTTAGCGGGATAAATTTATTTTATAAAATTGCGGGAAGTTCACTACATTTAATTCAGTTTATCGGTTAGGGCAGTTTTGCGCATTTAATACCTCACATTTTTTTAGCTTAATCGTTATGCGTCACCAATAACAATAATCCTAACTCGAAACCTTTAGACTTTTAATTAACACAAAAAGAAGCTAATGAAACGCAGAAATTTTTTATTAACAACACTTGCAACTGTACCCATTTTAGCATTTGGCAAAATGAAATCGATAGTTACCATGAGAACAGACAAAGGATTTAAAGTTAATTCAGGTGAGGCTCGTTTTAACACTCACTACAAAATGAAAGGTGTTACACTAAACACGCTGGACATTAAAATATCGGGCAAGGACACCGACAACAACTTAGCAGTTTTTGAACAGACAGGTTTAACTCCTAAAGGTGGACCGCCTTTGCACATTCATCCAAACCAAGACGAATGGTTTTATGTTATTGCAGGAGAATATTTATTTCAAGTTGGCGAGGAAAAATATCAAATGAAAGCAGGCGACACTATTTTTCTTCCACGAAAAGTTCAACATGCCTTTGTTCAACTCACCGAAAAAGGTAAAATGATTGTTTCGTATTTACCTGCAGGTAAAATGGAAGAGTTCTTTGCTGTTACTGACAAGTGGACTTCGCCGCCAACGAAAGAAGAAATAGCAAAAGTATTTGCCGACCATGAAATGCAAGTTGTTGGGGCGCCATTAAAAGTTGACTGACATAATGCAGGCAAGAACTGACTTAGTTTTGTTAAAAGCTCTGCTCTTCGGTAGCTACAAACCGTTAACTGGCTCAGACACACAACAATGACCACACAGATAATAATTGTACTTGTTCTAACTTTTGTAATTAATGTAATTACGACACTATCCTATTCAGTCAGAATTGTAGGTATTAGGACAGGTAGAATTGCTATTTCATTTGCATTATTTAATATCCTTGTTTTATTATCGCGGACTGCAAATGGATTTCAAGCTCCATTACTCGCCAAGACAGTTGAAAACAATATAAAATCTGGCATTTACGAAAACGAATTTTCTTTTCGACTTATAATTTTTTCATGCACACTTGCAACAATTTTTGGCGCTTTCCTTATTCCCACCTTTCAAAGAATTTTGTCCAAAGCAGTATTAAATTTCAGCATACACAAATCAATGCCGAGACTTATTATGCACGGGTTTTCAAAAGCAGGAATTCTTTACTTCAAAGACAATATGACAATTCCTGCAAAGGAAAATATTACTCAAATAAAAACCGAAACACAATTTCCTTGGAGGATTTTTATTCTTAACATTTTTGCAGTTGCTATTATGACAATCGGTGTTTTATCGGCAGTTTATGCATCTTATCTTAATCCGGACTTTAGAACAACGGCAAGTAATTTATCTGCATTTATAAATGGTTTTGCGACTATACTTATGTTTGTTATTATAGATCCTCATTTATCAGCAATGACAGATGATGTGACTTTAGGAAAATACTCGGAAGCAACTTTCAGAAAATATATTGTTTATATGACAATTGCCAGACTAATAGGAACAATTGTGGCACAAATTATTTTTTTACCAAGTGCTACATTGCTTGCTTGGGTTGCGACAGTAATATAAAAAGCTCAGCTGCTAACAACAACTATTTTGTTGAATGGAGCAAATTATGGCTTTGGAGCTGAGTTGGAAAAGGATACCACACTATCAATAATGAAGTGCTAATTCTTACTTCAATATTTCCTTTGCTATCACTATCTTTTGAATTTCGGATGTTCCTTCGCCAATGGTACATAATTTAGAATCGCGGAAATATTTTTCAGCAGGGAAATCCTTTGTATAACCATAACCACCGAATATTTGCACTGCTTCTGTGGCAGCTCTCACGCATACTTCGGAAGCATAATATTTGGCAAAAGCTCCTTCTTTGGTCATTTTCAAACCTTTATTTTTTCTGTCGGCAGCAAGAAATGTCAACAATTCAGCAGCTTCAATTTCAGTTGCCATGTCAGCTAATTTAAAAGCAATAGCTTGGAAATGTGAAATGGGTTTTCCAAATTGTTCGCGTTCTTTTGAATATTTCAAAGAACATTCATACGCGCCTTTCGCAATGCCTAAAGCCAAAGCCGCAATCGAGATACGCCCGCCATCCAATACTTTCATTGCTTGAATAAAACCATCTCCTTCTTTCCCCAGCATTTGATCTTTATGCACACGGCAATCAGTAAAAATTAATTCGGCAGTTTCGGAAGCACGCATTCCCAATTTATTTTCTTTTTTTCCTGATTTAAACCCCGGTGTTCCTTTTTCAATAATGAAAGCGCTCATTCCATGCGTATCTCCTTTTTCGCCTGTACGCGCAATCACTACTGCTACATTACCTGAAATAGCATGTGTAATAAAATTTTTTGAACCATTAAGAATATAATGATCACCATCTTTTTTTGCGGTGCTTTGCATTCTGCCTGAATCGGAACCGGTACCGGTTTCTGTTAACCCCCATGCACCTATCCATTCGGCGGTAGCCAATTTTGGAAGATATTTTTTCTTTTGTTCTTCATTGCCAAATGCTAAAATATGGCCAGTGCACAATGAATTATGTGCTGCCATTGAAAGTCCAATGGAACCACATATTTTAGCGAGTTCGAAAATCGCAGTCACATATTCGGTATAGGAGAAACCAGAACCGCCATATTCTTGCGGAACCAACACACCCATCAATCCAAGATCTCCTAATTTTTTAAATACTTCTACAGGAAACTCCTGCGACTCATCCCATTCCATCATTTTCGGGCGGATGTGATCATTCCCAAATTTTTTAATCATCTCAGCGATCATTAGCTGATTCTCAGTTATGCTAAAATCCATTGTTTTATTTTTATGAGGGTAAAAATATAAAAAATATGGTTGTTTAAACTACCAATCTTAATTCTCCATGTATATTCAGGAATAAAAGAAAGTGCGACTCTTTAACTTTTATTATTGTTTAATGAGTTTCATGGTTTGTTGTTTATTTCCTTGAATTACCAGTAAATAATAAACACCCTTCTCCGATAGGTCAATTGTAAATGGTCCGCTTTGCACTTTCTTCCGTATGATTTCTTGTCCGAGTATATTGGTAACAATCAGTTGTCGAAATTCCTGTGCAGCCCCGGCAAGCACCACAGTAAATATATGATTGGAAGGATTTGGGTAAACATTAATAAGCGAATCGGCATTTTCTTTTTCCTCTATAGCTGATATTGTGGGATCAATTAATGATAAAGGTACTCTTATAAATTTTGGCCGGTATGTATCCGCGTTCATCCGGTCGACCCACACATCATTGCACTGTGAAGGGCATTTATAGGGGGCAATAGTATCTATAAAATCGTTGACATTATAAGAGATCAGCAATTCATTGTTATGGATAAATTGCGGATGTGCATAGGCATTGTAAGTAACAAGGTAATTGCCCT